>LZRQ01000223.1 GCA_002159155.1 Firmicutes bacterium ZCTH02-B6 | reverse complement strand
AGTCCCGCCGGTGCCGCAAACCCGGCCGGCCCGCTCCCGGCCGCGAGCCCAAAGCCGTTTTGACCTTCACCCGCCGAGGAGGCGCCGCCCGTGACGCAGCCCCAAGGGTACTTGGCCCTGGTGCTCCACGCGCACCTGCCCTTTGTGCGCCACCCGGAGCACGAGGCGTTTCTCGAAGAAGACTGGCTGTTTGAAGCGATCACCGAGTGCTACCTGCCGCTCCTTGAGGTGTTTGCAGGGTGGGAGCGGGACGGCGTCCCCTGGAAGCTGGCCATGTCCGTCACGCCGACCCTGGCAGCGATGCTGCAGGACGAGCTGCTGCAGCAGCGGTACGTGCGGCACATCGAAGGGCTGATCGCCCTGGTGGAAAAGGAACTCGGACGCACCACCGCCCAGCCCGAGTTTCACCGCCTGGCCCGTATGTATCACCAGCGTTTTGTCAGAGCGCGGCAGTTGTTTGTCGACGAGTACCGCATGGACCTTGTGGCCGGGTTTCGCGCTTTCCAGGACACGGGCAAGCTGGAAATTCTCGCCTCCGCCGCGACCCACGGCTACTTGCCGCTGATGCACCCAAACCGCGCCGCGGTGCGGGCGCAAGTGCAGATCGGCATCGACGCGTACCGGCGCGCCTTTGGCCGGAACCCAGCTGGGTTTTGGCTCCCCGAATGCGGATACGCCCCCCCGGACGACGAACTCTTGGCCGCTGGCGGCATTTGCTGGTTCGTGGCGGAAACCCACGCCCTCCTGCACGCGCGGCCCCGCCCATGGGCGAGCGTCTACGCCCCCATCCGGTGCCCCTCCTCTGGCGTCGCCGTCTTTGGGCGGGATCCCGAGTCCTCCAAGCAAGTCTGGAGCGCGGCGGAGGGATACCCCGGTGATTGGGATTACCGGGAGTTTTACCGCGATATCGGCTACGACCTCGACTACGAGTACGTGCGGCCGTGGCTGAAAGGCGGCGTCCGCAGCCACACAGGGATTAAGTACTACCGGATCACCGGCCCGACGGAAGCGAAACAGCCCTACGACCCCGACCGGGCCCGGGAAAAGGCGGCGCTGCACGCGGGAAATTTCATGTTTAGCCGGGAGAAACAAGTGGAGTACTGGCGCGGCCGGATGGATCGCCCGCCCATCGTCGTCGCCCCTTATGACGCGGAGCTTTTCGGCCATTGGTGGTTTGAGGGACCACAGTGGCTCGACTTCCTTGTACGCAAGATCGCGTACGACCAGCGCACGATTGCCCTCACCACACCCTCCGAGTATTTGGAACGGTTTCCCGCCGCCCAGGCCGCGCAGCCGTCTATGTCCAGCTGGGGGCACCTGGGCTATAGCGAAGTGTGGCTCAACGGGGCCAACGACTGGATTTACCGCCATCTGCACGCGGCCGCGGAGCGCATGATCGCCCTTGCCGACGCTCACCGAAACCCCGGGCCGCTGCTGCGCCGCGCGCTCAACCAGGCGGCGCGGGAACTGCTCCTTGCCCAGAGCAGCGACTGGGCGTTTATCATGACGACGGGGACGACGGTCGATTACGCGATCCGGCGTACCAAGGCACACCTGGCGCGCTTCAACCGGCTGTTTGAGCAGATCCAGACCGGCAATGTGGACGTCCAGTGGTTGGAAGCTGTGGAGCGCAAGGACAACCTGTTCCCGTGGCTAGACTACCGGGTGTATGCTTCGGGTGAAGATCACGGCCTCCTTGCCGCGGCCGGCGCACCGGGCTCTATGCCGGCGGCCCTGAGATAGGCGCCCCGGCGAGAGCCGCCGCGCCGCGGCCGTGCCCATCTTGGACCTGCTTGTCGCCGTACCGTCCCGGCGGCACGCGGGTAAGCCGTGTCGACCACATCTCCAATCGCCGCTGATCTTCCGCCCGGCGCCGCGCGAGGGCGGCATCCCACGTGCTGCGCTCGAGTTCCCGGAGCACTTCCTCATAAACGCGGGCGGTCTGTACGGCGATCTGGTCCCAGGTAAACCGCTCCCGCACATCGCGCAAGGCATTGGCCCTCAACTTGTCGGCAAGGCCGGGCGCCTGAAGGAGCGCCACCACATGCTGGGCCAGCGACTCGGGACTCCCGGGGAGCGCGAGCAACCCGTTGTGCCCGTGGCGAACGATCTCCCGGAAACCCCCGGTGGCCGATGCCACCACCGGCGTGCCCACAGCCATCGCTTCCAGGGCAACGATGCCGAATGGTTCGTAGAGGCTGGGGAACACCGCCGCTTGAGACGCCCGCAAAAAGCGATCGCGATCCGCGTCGTTGGCGTACCCGTAAAAGGTCACGCGGCCGGCGACGCCGAGCCGCTGGGCCTGCGCCTCGAGGTCCGGCCGGGCGGGTCCTTCCCCGGCGATAACGAAACGGGCAGCCGGGTGTCGTGCGAGGATCAGCGGCACCGCGTCCAATGACCTGTACACCCTTTTCGTGTACGAGGCGGCCCAGGAAAAAGATGAGCGCCTCGTGGGGCTCGGCAAACCGGGCGCGAAAGGCGGCGTCCGCCGCCGGATCGCCCGCGGCTGGAGGCGCGACGCCGTTAGGGACGACGCGTATTTTGTCTGCCGGCAGCTGAAACACCCGCCGAACTTCGTCCTCCATGTAACGGCTGCAGCAAATGACGCGCCATGCCTCGTAGGTGAGCCACCACTCGATGCTCCCGATGTACCGCTGCAAGTCGTTGTGGAGCCCGTTGTTGCGCCCGTATTCGGTGGCGTGCACCGTGGCCACCAGAGGCAGCCCGAGGCCGTGTTTGAGCGCTTTGCCCGCATGCGTTGCCAGCCAGTCGTGGGCGTGGACCAGGTCAAAGCGTTCGCCGCAGGCGTACAGGTGGAAGGCCCGCTCGAGCATCTCGAAATTTAGGCGCATGACCCAGCCGGGGAAATCAGCCGGCACGGGACCGGAGACAGGAAGGCGATGAACCTCTACGCCGGCGTCCCAGTCCCTGGCCGGTGCGCCCGGCGCCTCGTGGGTCAGGACGGTGACGCGGTGGCCTAGCGCCACCAGCGCCCGGCTCAGATAAGCTACGTGGCGGGCCAGGCCGCCCACGACCTTGGGAGGGTATTCCCAGGAGAGCATTAGGATGTGCCGCGTCACGGGCTTGTCTCCTCCTCGGTCATCCAGCGGCTAAACAGCCGCACCACGTCCATGCGGTGAATGACGCCCACAAGCCTTCCGTCCTCCACGACGGGCAGATGGCGCACGCTGTGCTCGCCCATAAGGCCAATCACTTTTTCCAGCGGCGCATCGGGCTCGACGGTGTGCACCGCCCGCGTCATGACGTCGGCGGCCCGCACACCAGCAATCTGCTTGAGCAGCGCCTGGTGCAGCCGCCGGGGGGCCAAGTACAAGTCGACACCCAGAAACCGCACGCGGTTAGGCAATAGCAGTCGCAAGAAGTCGGTGGCCGTTATCAGGCCCAAAAGGTGCCCGGCGTCGTCCGTCACCGGTACCCCATCGACGCGGTGCTCGACCATGAGCGACGCCACATCAGCCAAGGAGGTGTCCGGCGTCACGGCTACCGCGTCCGACGCCATGATCTCCCGGGCGAACATGCCGACCCTCCAGTTCCTCCGACGAGACCCGGAGCACCTCCGCGACGCTCCATGCTTGGGCAAAGCACCCGCGCGGCCGGTGAGGCGGGTCGCCGTCAAAAATCTCGGACACCTGCCCGAGGGCTCCCTCCGCGGCCAAGTGGCGGCGCAGGGGTTCCAGAAGGCGGCGGGCGGCCGCCACGGTTGCGGGCGACCGGCCGAAACACTGCAACAGTGCGGTCACGTACGGCCCTAGCAACCAAGGCCACGCGGTTCCCTGATGGTACGCCGCGTCCCTCTCCCACTGATCGCCCACGTACTTGCCGCGGTAGCCGGGCTCGTCCGGCGCGAGAGTCCGCAGGCCGACGGGCGTAAGGAGCCGCGCGGACACGAGCGTGACAATGCGGCGTCCGACATTGCGATCGACAACCGGGAACGGCAGTGATGCTGCGAGCAGCTGGTTAGGCCGGAAAGCGCCGTCGGCCCGCTCAAGTGCCTCGCCTCGCGCCGTACGCTCCTTGTCAGGCACCACATCCCAAAGCCCGCCATCCGGTCGGCAAAAGCGCTGGCGGAAGCTGTCGCGCACGGCGCGCGCCAACCGGCCCCACTCAGCTGCGTCCGCTCTCCCCAGTTTCCGAGCTAGCGTTTCCACGCAGCGCAGGGCGTTATACCATAGGGCGTTGATCTCCACCGCCGCGCCCCTGCGCGGCGTCACCACCCACTCCCCGACTTTGGCGTCCATCCACGTCAACTGCAGACCTTCTTCGCCAGCGCAAACAAGACCGTCACCGTCCACGCGTATGCCGTGCCGGGTGCCCTTTAGGTAGTGCCGCAAGATGTCTACGGCCACGGGCAGCAGTTCTTGGGCTGTCGTGACCGAATCCCCGGTGGCCAGGAAGTATTTCCAGGCCGCATAGACAAACCAAAGGGACGCGTCGACGGCGTTGTAGGCAGCCTCTTGGCCTTCGTCGGCAAAGCGGTTGGGGACGAGTCCTGCGGCTCGGTGGGCGGCGAAAGTGAGCAGCACCTCCCGAGCCAGCTCGTGCCTGCCCGTGCACAACAGCAGGCCTGGCAGGCTGATCATGGCGTCGCGGCCCCAGTCCGTGAACCACGGGTAGCCGGCGATGATGGTCGCGGCCCGGGTCGTCCCACGCCACGCCACAAAGTCGTCGGCCGCCAGCGCAAGCCGGTCGACGTCCGGGTCCCCTCGTTCACGAAGGTTTCTCCGGGCCGCCCGCAAAAGCCGCTCTCGCCGCTCGACCGCTTGGCGGTACGCGTCCTCAGCCCAACGAGCCAAGGCATGCGGGCCGTCGCGCCACGGCGGTGGGGGCGCCTCCGTTGGCGCCTCGCCTGCCGTGGGGGCCGGGCAGTGCCCGACAAGGAAAACCTCGTCGCCGGGCCCCTCGAGCCGACCGTGAAACGTCCCGGGGCAAAAGTGGTCCTCCGTGCAGTCCAAGCCCCGCTCGGCTTCGAGGGCGTAGTGAAAGT
>LZRQ01000222.1 GCA_002159155.1 Firmicutes bacterium ZCTH02-B6 | reverse complement strand
GCCCCGGGTGGCGACGTGGTCTGCCCGTACGTCTGCGTCTGCGCTGCAGCCGTACAGGAGCACCCGGCCGCGCGCCGCCCCTGCCATCGCCCGTACCCGCGGGTCATCCGCGTTGAGCACGGCCCAACCGTGCTCCGGAAGCGCTTCGACCAACTCTTGCTTGGCGGCGGTGATCCGCTCCATGGTGCCCAGCAGCTCCAGGTGAACCGGGCCAACGTTGGTGACGATCCCAATATCAGGCCGGGCAATGTCGGCCAGCTGCCGGATTTGCCCAGGACCGCGCATGGCCATCTCCAGCACAAGCACCTCGGTGCCGGGCGGTGCAGCCAGGATGGCCAACGGGAGGCCGATCTCGTTGTTATAGTTGCCTGCTGATTTGGCCACGGACCAGCGCGCGGCAAAAAGGGCTGTTGCCATGTCCTTGGTAGTCGTCTTGCCGTTGCTTCCGGTCACGGCCACGACCCGGGCACCCAGTCGAGTGCGATACCACGACGCCAGCCGGTGCAACGCCGTAAGCGGGTCGTCAACGGCAATCACCGCCGCGCCGGCGTCTCCGCCCCGCACGAGCGGCCGTCCCGCCTGCCAAAACGTGGCCGCCGCTCCCCGATTCAGCGCCTCCGGCACGAAATCGTGGCCGTCAAACCGCTCCCCCTTTAGGGGCACGAAGAGCTCGCCCGGCTGCACGGTCCGGCTGTCCGTGGATACGCCGCTGACGATCGTCGAGGGATCCCCGCCTGCAAGGCGGCCGCCTACGATCTGAGCGATTCGATCAGCCCGAAGCGGCTCCATCGCCAAACCGCTCCTTTAGGGCATGGGCCGCTTCCTCGCGATCGTCGAAGTGAACGGTGCGGTCCCGGAAAATTTGGTACGTCTCATGGCCCTTGCCCGCGATCAGGACGATGTCGCCGGGCTGGGCGAGCCGGATCGCCTCGCGAATGGCATCGCGCCGCTCCACGACCACATGGTAGCCGCCCGGCGGCGGACCGGCGGCCAGCACCCCGGCCTCCACCTCCCGGCAAATGGCCGCTGGATCCTCGCTCCGTGGGTTGTCCGAAGTGATGATGACCACGTCCGCGAGGCGCGCCGCGATGGAGCCCATGGCCGGCCGCTTGCCCCGATCGCGGTCGCCACCGCACCCAAACACGACCAGCACCCGTCCAGGAGCGAAACCGCGGCACGTCTCCAACACATTCTCGAGGCTGTCGGGCGTATGGGCGTAATCGACCAATACGGTGAAATCTTGTCCCCGGTCGACGCGCTCAAGCCTGCCTGGAACCCCGGGCACCCTCTCGAGGGCGGTGCGGATCGTCGCGAGCGGCACGCCTTCGTGCCAGCCTACCGCCAGAGCAGCCAGCGAGTTGTAAACGTTAAAGCGGCCAGTGAGCTGCAGCTGCAGCGGCAGCTCCCCGGCCGGAGTACGGGCGCGATAGGACACGCCCGACGGCCGCACAATGACATCTGCGGCATAGACGTCCGTAGACTGGCCAATGCCGTAGCCGATGACAGGCACCCGGGACGCGTCGCTCATGAGGTTCGCATGCGGGTCGTCCATATTGACGACGGCGGCCTTGCGGGGTTTGGCGCCTGCGGGATCCAGGCTGGCAAACAACTGCGCCTTGACCGCGGCGTACTCTTCAAAGGACGCGTGGAAATCCAAGTGGTCTCGCGTGACGTTGGTGAACACGGCCACGTCGTACTCGACGCCCACCGTGCGCTTGAGGGCCATGGCGTGGGACGACACCTCCATCACCGCATAGTCCATCCCCCGCTCGGCCATGTGAAACAGGAGCCGCTGCAAGTCAAGGGACTCCGGCGTCGTCCGGTGGGATTCGAGCACCTCGTCGCCCACCAGATGACGGATGGTGCCGATCAGACCCACCTTGCAACCGGCTTCTTCCAGCACCGCTTTTATCAGGTGGGTCGTCGTCGTCTTGCCGTTAGTGCCTGTCACTCCCACCAGCCGCATCCGCCGCGAAGGGAAACCGTAAAACGCGGCGGAAAGCCTGGCCAGGGCCTCGCGCCCGTCGGGCACCACTACCTGGACGAGAGCCCCTTCTACCGGCCGCTCCGCGACGACCGCGACGGCTCCTCGAGACAAAGCCTCGGCAACGAAAGCATGACCGTCGAAGCGCAAGCCCCGCCAGCAGACAAAGAGATCGCCGGGGCGCACCTCCCGCGAGTCGTACGCAATGCCCGCGACGTCGAGGGCGGGATCTCCCTGCAACAAGGTGTACTCAGGCACGTGGGCGAGCAGCGATCGAAGCTCCATTGCGACCTCCTGATGCGTCCTTGCGTACTACGGCGCCGGTTTGAGTGTTTCCTCCCAGCATTGCCGCTATTTTTCAGTGAGGGAAGCCCTGTTGCCGCTAGCCTGCGAGCCCCTGCGCCGACATGGCCTCGCCTTCACCCCGCCGGGCCAAACTCCACCCGCACCCGGGTCCCCCGCAAAGCCCGCTCGCCCGCGGCCGGCACCTGAACTTGGGCCACGCCGTTCCCGTGCATCTCCAGCACAAGTCCAGCAGCCGCTAGACGCTCGGCCACCTCACGCGGCTCGTACCCTACCACCGATGGCACCGTCGTCTCGCCTTGCCAGTGCTCAGGCACCTCCCAAAATTCGAGCAGCACTTGGGTGCCCGGCGCCACGAAGGCCCCGGGGACGGGCGTCTGGTCCAACACATACGTACCCACCCCCTCCAAGACCGGCCGCAAGCCCGCTGCCCGCAAAATCGCCTCGGCCTCGGTGACCGGCAAGTTTTGAACGTTGGGCACCCGCACGCGCGCCGGGTCGGCCGCCGCGTCGCCCTCTCCCTCGCCCCGGGGCTCGACGCCCAGATACGGCAAGACCTGTTCCGCAATGGCTCGCCACACGGGCGCCGCGTAGACGCCGCCGTAGGCCGGCCGCGGTTTCAAATCAAAGAGCATCACGAGTCCGACCAGCTGCGGGTCGTCGACCGGCGCCACGCCAAGAAAAGAAGCCAGGCGCTTCTCTGTATAGACGCCGCCCTCTGCGACCTGCGCCGTACCCGTCTTGCCGCCCACCAGATACCCAGGGATGTCGGCGTTGCTCCCCGAGCCGTTAACGACCGTCTCCCGCAGCATGGCCAGGAACCCCCGCGCTGTCGCTTCCGATATGACGCGATGGACCGGCTGTGGACGGATCGGTTGCACCGCGCCGGTCACGGGATCGATGATGCCGGCTACCAGCTGCGGTCGCATGCGCACACCGTCATTGGCGATGGTCGCCAACGCCGACAGCATCTGCAGCGGCGTTGCGGCTAAGCCCTGCCCAAATCCGACGTTGGCCCAGCGCAAGATTTCGCCGTGAGGCACTTGCCCGGGGACGGGGATAAGTCCTCCTCCCTCGCCCGGGTAGTCGAGCCCGAGACGCTCTCCGAAACCAAAGGCTTTGAGGTACGGGTAAAACCGCTCCGGACCCAGCCGCAACCCGCCCAACTCCGCGAAGACCGGGTTGCACGACACCTCCACGGCCCGTGCAAACGTCAAGCTCCCGTGTCCGCCGCCCCGCCAGCAGTGGACGCGGCCGCCGCCGATCTCGATGTAACCCGCGTCATAGAACTCTTCCCCGGGCGTGACCACGCCTTCCTCCAAAGCCGCCACGGCCGTCACGATCTTGAAGATCGAACCGGGCTCAAACTGATCTGTCACCGTCCGGTTGCGACGGGCGATGGCCGGGTAGTCGGCCGGCGCGTTGGGGTCGAACGTCGGATAGACGGCCATGGCCAAAATCTCGCCGGTGCGCGGATTCATCCACAGCGTCATACAAAACTCCGACAGCGTCGCGATGCAGGCCCGCTCCAGCTCCCGTTCGGCGATGGCCTGGATGGCCGCGTCGATGGTGAGCACAATACCGTAGCCGTCCCGCGGCGGCACAAAGTCGGCCAACCCTTCAGGGATCCGCTGTCCTCGCGCATCACGCTCGACCAGCTCTCGGCCGGGCACGCCGCGCAGCAGCTGGTCGTATTGGAACTCGATCCCCTCGAGCCCCTGATTGTCAATACCCACCAAGCCCAGCACGTGAGCGGCCAACGTGCCGTGGGGATACACTCGAGCGGTACGCTGCGCCACGTAGACGCCGGGAAGCGCCGCGGCCCGAACGGCCCTGGCTTCCTCCTCGCTGACGCGGCGCCGGATCCAGACCTCGGCTTGCCGTTGACCGAGCCGCTCCAGCACGTCCTCATACGGCATCCCAAGGATTTGCGCCAGCTGCGCGGCGGTGGCGCTACGATCGACGATCTCAGCCGGTCGGACATAGACGGCGTCTGAGCTCACACTGACAGCCAACTCAATCCCGTTGCGGTCGTAAACCGTCCCCCGCAGCGGGTCAGCGGGCACACCCCTCATCCGCTGCTCCAGCGCCAGCTGGGTGTATCGCTGGTTTTGTACAACCTGGACGTAGGCGAGGCGAGTCGTAAGCAAGAAGGCGGTGACGAAAACAGCTGCGAAGACCAGAACGATGCGCTGGCGAACGACAACCCGTGACAGCCTGGGCAAGAAGCAACACTCCCAAGGGTCGCCCAATCCCCCCGGGATCATGCGTCCTGGCCCCGGCTGGCGACTATGGCCGCCTGCTGCCCGCTTCGGCGGTCGCCGCAAAACGGGACAACAGCCAGTCCCCGACCGCCGTCACACCCGCCGCGAGCATTTCGGGCAGCGACCGGGACGGCTCGGCGCTTGTGAAACCCGCGTCCGCCGGTCCTGGAGCCAACACAACCAGCTGGGGTTGGCCGGGATCCACCATTGCCAGGCGTGTCCGGGCCAACGCCTCAACCCGCTCGGGGCTCCTGGCCCGTACGACTTCCACCTGCAACTTGCGATGCTCGTCTTGCACCCGCGCCAGTTCCAGGTTAAGTTCCCGCAACTGGTATCCCAGTTCCATCACATGTACCCGCTGGGCCAGGAATCCCATGCCGGCTCCAAGCAGCAAGAGGGCGAGGACCGGTACCACCACAAAGGGGTTAACCGGGCGAGGCGCCGGGCGGATGGGGGTATGTGTATTGGGCAAGCGGCCCGGCTCATCCCACTGCTGCCACTGGGGAG
>LZRQ01000221.1 GCA_002159155.1 Firmicutes bacterium ZCTH02-B6 | reverse complement strand
ACGGCCGCCGTAAGGGGACAATCCCGCCTCCAAGAGCCGGCGGCGCTTGTCCATCCGGACTGCGATTTGATCGTTCAGATCCGCCGGCTGCTCGGGCGCGCCAGCGGGCCCGGCCGGCTGCTCTGGGCGCGCGGGCCCGCTGTTGCCGTGAGCCGCCGGCGTCATGGTCGCGTCGGGTTCCATTAACGGGTCACTTCCAGTATCTCGTACTTGAGCACCCCGGCCGGGGCCTTGACTTCGACGATGGTACCCGGCCGCTTGCCCATGATGGCCTGGCCCACCGGCGATTCGTTGGAAATGCGGTTGTTGAACGGATCCGCCTCCGCGGAGCCGACGACCTGGTATTCGACCTCATCGCCAAACTGCAGGTCCTTGAGGCGCACGCGTGCGCCCAGGGTCACCACGTCCGTGGGGCCTTCCGCCTCCTCGATGATCCTGGCGTGGCGCAGCATCTTCTCCAGTTGGAGAATGCGCCCCTCGATGAAGGCCTGCTCATTCTTGGCGTCGTCATATTCCGAGTTCTCGGAGATGTCACCGAACTCCAGCGCTTGCTTAATCCGGGCGGCCACCTCGCGCCGCCGGACAGTCTTCAAGTGCTCCAGTTCCTTCTCCAGCTTTGCAAGGCCCTCCGCCGTCAGGAGAACTTCCTTTTCCTGCATCGAGCGCAGTCTCTCCTTTTACCCGGGCGTGGTCTGCCCTCTATTCTACGCTCCCGCTTCGCGAAACTTCCGGACAGCGGGTGGGAATCCGTGCCATGAGATTCGGCACAGATTATATCGAAACCGGTCGGCTTTGTGAAGGACGAAAAAGCCCGACATAACAAGCCGGAGGAGGCAATTGGCCCCCTCCGGCGCAGGCGGTTTCCGGTCGTCGGCCCAAAGCTCACGGTAATGAGGCCAGCGACAGTTGCTTGCGGGCCTCCAAGAGTTCGCGCCAGCGCGCCTCCGTCACCGGCCGGTCAAAACTCCGCAGGCCGGCGAGCTTAAATCCGTGCCGCTGTGCGAGCTGCTGCATGCGCAGCATCGACTCCGGCGTGAGGTCAGAACCGAGGCTCGTATGGCGGTAGTCCTTTTCCAAAGCCAGCATCATCGTCTCTGACATGCACGCGTAAGCGAGCCCCTGCTCATAACCGAAATCCCAGCCAAACCACGGCCGGCCCGGCACTTCGATGACGCCGCCGTCCAGGACCAGCACGTCGGGCCGCTCCTTCTCCACTTGACGGCTGACGTTGGGCGGCCTGGACATGTCACACACGACCGCGCCCGGACGGAGCATGCGCGGAGTGATAAACTCATCCGCGGTGCTGGTGGCGATGACCACCATTTCGCCGTCGGCGAGTCCGGCTTCGATGTCGGTAGTCAAGGAAATGGGGCAGTCCGGCTGCGCCAAGAGCCCCGCCACGGCGGCCTGAAACGCCTCGACCGGTGCGGCCTCACCCGGCAGTTCCGTTCGCTGCACGACCCAGTCGGCCAGCGTACCGGGAGCAAATTGCCGGCCCCTCTCCCTTTCGGACAGCACCCAACTGGCCACTTCAGCGGCCACCGCCTGCAAGCGCTCGTAGGCCTTGACGCCCGAGCGGGGGTTCCCGATCAAGACCAGTCGCCGCACCTCCGGGGCCAAAAGCAGCGCGGTCCCCCGTCCGATGGAACCCGTCGCACCTACCACGGCCGCCGTCGAACGGGTCAGGTCGGCGCCCAGCCGAGCACTGGCCTCAAGCAAGGCCTCGATAGCGGCCACCACCGTATAGCTGTTGCCCGTGGTCAGGGCGACGCCCAGGTCGGTCAAGGCCTTACCGCTCCGGGACACGATGGCGGTGTAGGCGCCGAGGCCAACGATGCGCGCCCCGCGGTCCCTGGCTAGCTCCACGGCGGCCGCCACGACCGCGAGGTTCTCCTTGCGGGGACCGTCCACCAATTGGCGCGTCGTGCGGGGCACGACGACAAACTCGCCATAGGCCCGCTGCCCGGTCTGCGAGACGATCCGGGCTGTACCGATGACAAAGGGCTCCACCAGGGAGTTAAACCGCTCGGTCAGCCGGTGAAGCTCTTCCTCCGTATACGGTTCAAAACTCCGGTCAAACTCAGTGTAGTTGCGCAGGTCCAACGGATGGACAAGGAAGGCGAAACGGCCTTCTTCCTCCTCGGGCTTGGCCGAGTGCGTGCTAGGCTCCGAACCGGCACAGGCGGCACCGCTGCCCGCGGTCTGCTCGTGGCGGACATCGCCCTCCCTTACCACCGCAACGCCCGCCTGGGCGTCGGCGGACGCAGCGCGCGCCGGCGATGGCACGGGCGCCTGCCGGTCCACCAGGTGCGCCAGGAGCTCACCGGTGTTGCCTGCGTCCAGCACCGCGCACACCTGCTCTAGCGCCTCCAGGGCCATCCGGCACTGGGCCTCGTCTACGATAAGCGGCGGCTCGATGCGGATGACGCTGTTGCCGTTGAGGGTCGGCGCAACCCGCAAGCCCGTGCGGTTCAACAAATACGAGGCGATGACCGGCGTCAACAGCTCCTGGGACGCCATCACGCCCAGCATGGCCCCGGCGCTGGCACTAAAGGTGTCCTCGTCAATGCCAAAATCGATGCCCAGCATGAACCCGGTGCCGCGCACTTCCCGGATTACCCGCGGGTAGCGGCGCTGCAGATCCTCTAGGCCCGTCTTCAGCACGCCGCCCAGCCGCTCCACCTCTTTGAGCAGCCGTCCGTCGTCGCGGGTTACAAGATCAAGGACAGCGAGACCGGCTCGGCACGCCAGGGCATTGCCCGCGAAAGTTGAGGAATGCTTGAGAGCAAAGGTTTCGGTGTAGGCTTCTGCCGTGCTCAGCACGGCCCCGATGGGGAAAAGCCCGCCGCCGAGCGCTTTGGCCAGCGTCATAATGTCGGGGGCCACCCCTTCGGCCTGGCAGCGGAACAGCGTCCCCGTGCGGCCCAGGCCGGTCTGTACCTCATCGAGGATCAAGAGCACCCCGTGTTGCCGGCATAGCTCCTTGACAGCTGCCAGGTAGCCCGGCGGCGGTACGACGATCCCGCCTTCGCCCTGGATCGGCTCGAGGATGACCGCAGCGTACTCGCCCGGCCGCGCCCGGAACGCGTCGGCCACTGCCTCAACGTCCCCGTAGGGCACAAAGTCGAAGCCCGGAAACGGCACATGGAAAGCGTCTTGATAAGCAGGCCGACCGGTGGCCGACAACGCCCCCAGCGTCTTGCCATGGAAGCTGTTGTGGGCGGCCAAGATCCGCTCGCGTCCCGTGGCCGCACGGGCCAGCTTGAGCGCTGCCTCGGTGGCCTCCGCACCGCTGTTGGTGAAGGTCACATAGCGCAAACCCGCGGGTGCTGCCTCAATTAGGCGCCGGGCTAGTTCGCCGGCGGCTTCCAGGTAGGAGGGCTGCACGAAGCTGGGCTCACCAGCGGCCCGTGCCGCGAGCAAAGCGTCCCAGATCTCGGGCGGATTGTAGCCAAAGGGCAACGCGCCATAGGCCGCGATGAAGTCGAGGTAGCGCTTGCCCTCGCTGTCCCACAGCCACGCGCCTTCGCCGCGCACAAACCGCTTGTTGAGCCGCACCGTCTCCAGCAGCTCGCCCAAGTGGGGATTCACGTACTCCGGGTAAGGGTGCATAAGGTTCCTCCTCAACGCGGGTTCGCGCGTGCACATTTTTGTGCACACACCTACTCTACCAGTTCTTGCCCGGCAACGCAATCGGAAACAGGGACTCCTTATCGGGACGCCGGGACCGTGTCCGGGACCGGATCCGTCAAGTACTCGATGCGGGGTTTCAGCTCAAGGCGGTCAATGAGCCCCAAATACTCCGACGCAGACAGCTCACGCCGCTGGCCAGACACCGCAATGAGCAGCGCCTCGATAACGTTGGTGGCAAAGGAGCGGCCGTTGAGCTCAGGCGTAGCCGTCACCAGCAGGCGCACACCGCGCCTTTTGAGTTCTGCCACGTCAGCTTTGGTAATGGTCTGTGTGATGACGGTCTTACCACGCAGGTCGTCGGGCATATTGCGGCGGATGAAGTGAAAGTCGCCGGCGATCACATCGGCCCACTGGTACCACCGGGTAAACTTCGGTTCCACCTTGGTCTGCTTGCTGCCGGTCGGGTACAGCACCGAGATGGGCAACTGCACCGCCAAAGGGGCAAGGAGCCGGGCTATCGCCGTGAAAGTCGACAAAGACCGCAGCGGAATCGGGATTCCCAGCACAAACATGAGGTCGCCGATGACGAGCTGGCAGCCGGACTGGGCCAACGCCTCCGCCATGCCAAAGCGGTCGATGGCCGACACCAGCAGCACCCGCTTCTCGGGCCACCGCAGGCCCAACTCTTTTTCCAGGAAGGGGATGATGCGCCGCTCCAGCGAGTTTTTCAGGCCGGATCCGTCGACGATGGGGGTATTTTGGGCCGCCGCGGCAATGCGCCGCGCGTCCCGGAGTACGTACCGGCGGCCGCCGGCCCAGACGTAAAGGTCGATGCCGCCCATGCCAAAGGCGTCCACTTGGCCGTCAAGCTCCCGGATGAGCGCAATGGCCTTGTCAATGTCGCCGTCGGTGCCGATGCGTTCCACTCGCACCCGCTCGCCCATGAGCTCCACTTCGGCCACATGGTCCCGCTCCGACGACCCGATGCTGACGCTGACAACCCGCTTCAAACTTCTGTCGCCTCCCCGTTGCCCCCAAAAAGCGCGGCCGCCGGTGGTGGCAGGGCTTCCCTGGGATTGCCGTCCGTCCCTCACGCCGCCAAGGGCCAACGCAGCCGCCCCGTTCACCCACGGCCTTTGGCCAGCACGTCCCGCACCCGTTCAGGCGGGACGTAACGGTCTTCGGTGATGGGCGATGGTCCCAGCTCGATCCCGACCACGCGGTCAGGTCCCAACACCGATTCCATCCAGCGGATGCGCATGTCCGATCCAAGAAACACAATTTGGTCACATTCACGGATCCGAGCGATGATCTCCATCACCCGGTTAAACAGCTCCGCGCCTGACACGTCCTCCACGTAGCTCCACCGCTCCGCGTTGTTGAGGAGCAGGACAAAGTCGACGCCTTCCTCGCGTGCCAACGCCTCGAGCTCGGCCTTGTTCTGTACAGGAA
>LZRQ01000220.1 GCA_002159155.1 Firmicutes bacterium ZCTH02-B6 | reverse complement strand
GTCCAAGGCTGCTCGTCCGCTCCTCGTTCGCCGACTGTTTCCCATGCAGCGGCCGCAGGCCATTCCAAGGCCCGCGGCCGCTGCATGGGAAACAGTCGGCGAACGAGGAGCGGACGAGCAGCCTTGGACTTATGGACCTTGTTCACGACGGCGTTTCTAGTCGGGCTTTCCGGTGCGGCGGCACCGGGCCCGCTGACGGGCATGGCGGTGCGGGAGGCAAGCCGGGGAGGCTTCTGGCGCGGCTGGTCGGTGGCGCTCGGGCATGCGATGCCGGAAGCGCTGCTAGTCGCGGGTCTCGCTTACGGTCTAGGCAGCTGGCTGAGCCAGGCGCCGGTGGTCGGCACCCTGTCGATCATCGGCGGCCTGGTCCTGCTCTGGATGGGGCGCAGCACGGTGCTGGAGGCGCGGACCGCCCGCCTGCCGGGAGCCGGCGACGCGGCCGGCCGCCCGGCGGGCAATGCCGTGCTGGCCGGGGTCGGGACCACGTTGTCCAACCCATACTGGTTTCTCTGGTGGGCCACCATCGGCTCGGGCTATGTGGCCCTCTCCCAAGCAGGCGGGATTCTCGCGGTGGCGGTGTTTTTCGCCGGCCACATCCTGGCGGACATCGGCTGGCTGGGCCTGGTGGCGGGCCTGGTCGCGTCGGGCCGGCGTTTCATCGGCGACGGCGTCTACCGGGGCGTACTGGCCTTCCTGGGCGTTTTCCTCCTAGGGTTCGGCGTGTACTTCCTCTGGACGGGTTGGCGGTTCTTGAGCGGCAACGCCTGAAACTCCCCCTGGCCGTTGGGACCCGTGGCGCCTAACGCCGCCCCAAAAACTCCTCCAGCCGGTCCATGACCTGGGGGAAGTCGTCCCGGCCCATCCCGAGGCGAAAGTGCGGGGTGGCCACGTCGTAGACCGTACCCGGTAAGAGCAGCACGCCGGCCACCTCCACCAGGCGCCGGCAAAACTCCTCCACATCGCCGGCCAGCAGCCGTGGAAACCCGATAGGTCCGGCGGCCGGGCGCACCCAGCGGAAGCGGTCCTGGTGCCGCTCGAAAAACGCATCGGCCCGGGCCCGGTTGGCGGCCAGGATGGCCCGGTTGCGGGCGAGGAGCGCCTCGCCCCGGCGCAGGGCCAGCGTGGCCAGGAATTCGCTGGGAGCGCTATTGCAGATGGTGGTGTAATCTTTGACCGCGGCCATGCGCTCCAGCAGCCGGCGGTCGCGCGTCGCCACCCACCCGATGCGCAAGCCCGGCAGCCCGTAGCTCTTGGACAGCACCCCGAGGGACACGGCGTGGGGCCCCAAGTCGCAAGCCGCGGGCAGCCGCTCCGCGGGATTTTCCTCTAGCCCCCGGTACACCTCGTCGGAAAACAGGAGGATGCCGCGCTCGGCCGTGATGCGCGCCAGCTCTTCAAAAGCGCCGCGCGGCATGAGCCAGCCCGTGGGGTTGTGGGGGGTGTTGATGACGACGGCCCGCGTGTTTTCCCGCAGGAGCCGCTTGAACTCGTCCATGTCCAGGGCCCAGCCGGTTTCCTCGTGCGCGGTCCACAGGCTGACCTGGCAGCCGAGGGCGGCGGCCACGTCCCGCAGCGACTGGTAGCACGGGCTGTGGACGATAACGTGATCGCCAGGCTGGAGCGCCGCGTGCATGAACACAAAGATCGCTTCCTGGGCCCCGCTGTGAACCAGCACCTCGTCGGGTCCGATGGTCGCATAGAGCCGGGCGATCTCCCTGCGCAATGCGGGGGACCCGGGCGATTCGGTGTAGCCCAGCCAGAGACGTTCGAACTCGTCCCTGGCTCCGGGCTCCAGGTCCAACAGCTCCCCGAGGGTGAGCGACTGGCAGTCCGAAGCGCACAACACGTGTTTCACGTTAAACTCGTAGCGGGCGAAGTAACGCTCGAGGCGAAACTCGGGCAGCCGCACGGCGCATCTCCTCCTGCGGGCCAATGGTGGGCACGTCGATCATGATACCATGCCGTGCGCCGGCGACCCAGGGCCAGCGCCGGCTGCAGGCGACGAAAAGCCCGCAGGTGAGGACAAGCCGGCAAGCGAAGACACCGAAGAAAAGACAGGAAAGGAGTGCCCACGCCGCGGGCGGGGCAAGCTGGAGCCATGGAGCTTGGCATTTACTCCTTCGTGGAAAACACACCCGTCGCGCCTACGGGGAAGACGCTTTCCCCGGAAGAGCGCATGCGCAACTTGCTTGAGGAGATCCAGCTCGCCGACGAGGTGGGATTGGACGTTTTCGGCATCGGGGAGCACCACCGGCCGGAGTACGTCGCTTCGGCCCCGGCGGTGGTGCTGGCCGCAGCGGCCGCCCGCACCAAGCGCATCCGCCTCACCAGCGCGGTGTCCGTCATCAGCTCCGACGACCCGGTGCGGGTGTTCCAGGCCTTTGCCACCCTGGACCTCATCAGCGGCGGCCGGGCCGAGATCATGGTGGGCCGCGGCTCCTTCATCGAGTCGTTCCCGCTTTTCGGCTACGACCTGGAGGACTACGAGGAGCTGTTTGATGAAAAGCTCGAGCTCCTTTTGAAGCTCCGGGAATCCGAACGGATCACCTGGCGCGGGCGGCACCGCCCGCCTATCGACAACCGGGGCGTCTACCCGCGGCCGGTGCAAGATCCGCTGCCGGTGTGGGTCGCCGTCGGCGGCACGCCCAGATCGGCCGTGCGGGCGGGACGTCTCGGGCTTCCCATGGCCATCGCCATCATCGGCGGCGTCGCCGAGCGGTTCCGGGTATTTGCCGACCTGCACCGGGAGGCGGCACGGCAGGCCGGGCACGAGCCGCCCCGCCTCAGCATCAACTCCCACGGCTTCATCGCCGACACGTCCCAGGAGGCCATGGACCTGGCGTATCCGGCGTGGAAGCTGCAAATGGACCGCATCGGCCGCGAGCGGGGCTGGGGGCCGATGACCCGGGCGCAGCTGGAAGCGTCGGCCACGCTGCGGGGCGCGGATTTCATCGGGAGCCCCCAACAGATCATCGAAAAGATCCTATACCAGCACGAGATCTTCGGCCACGACCGGTTTCTCTTGCAGATGACGGTAGGCTCCATCCCTCACGACAAGGTGCTGCGCTCCATCGAGCTGTTTGGCACGGTGGTGGCCCCGGCGGTGCGGCGGGCTGTGGGTGAGCGCCAACAAGTCCGCTGACCGTCGGTTGCGGTCGCCCACGCTTGGCCGCTTTGCCCGCCGGCAGGCGCAGGCCGTCGGAAGTCAGGCCGGGATTCCGTCACGGCCCGTACTCGACCACATGCGGCAGCGGCCGGTAGCGGTCGGTGCCCAGCTCGCGCCGCTCGGCGGGGCGTCCGGGGTAGGCGACGGTGACGGCGGTGCGAACGGTGACGCCTTCAATGCCTTGGATGACCACCCTCTCCTCGCCCGGCGACAACTCGGGATTGGGGCGGCGGACGGTGGGAAAAGGCGTGCGGTCCAGCACCTCCTGGTGCCACTCGACGCGCGGCGGGTCATAGCTGCCGTACAGGGCCACATACACCGAATCCGCATGCGCCGCGGCCCATATGACAATCGGCGTGTCCGCGTCCACCCGCAGGCGGAGGTCTTTGTACCCCCAGGCCAGCGCCGCGTCCCGGCCCGGCGGCGCATATGGCACGGGCATGCTGTGGGGGTGGCGCTCGACGACGGTCACGCCCGCCATGACGGCGGCGTTGTAAAGGGCGGTGGACACCTTGCAGACGCCGCCGCCCATGCTCGGCACGACCCGCCCGCCGGCGTAGGACGGTCCCGCCCGGTAGCCCCGCTCGGCGGTGTACGGCCCGAGGAAGGCGTTGACGGATAAGACCCGGCCCGGCTGCAGCACCGTGCCCGCCAGGTAGCGGGCCGCGACGGCGATGTTTTCGCTTTCCTCATAGAGAGGGGCGGGGAACTGGACGCGAAAAGCGCCCACCAGGCGCACGGCACCGGTCGCTTGCTGGAGCTGCACGAGCTCCGGCGGAGGGGTGCGCGCCCAGGGCAGCTCGTCCTCGTAGGCTGGGCCGGATTTGGCCGCGGCCAGCGCTCCAGGCCAGCCGCACAACCCCTCGCCCGCCCCGCGGCCGGAGAAGGCCCACGCCGCTGCGCCCAAGACCAGTGCCACCAGCACGGCCGCCCGGATGTGCCGTCGTGCCCGCCAAAGGCGCGCTAGGCGAACCGGCAGCCCAATCACGATCACCCGCCGCCGTGGGCCGCTCCCCGGCACGAGACCTCCCCCCCTATTTCGCGGCGACATGTAAGGCGTATGTGGGACGCGGCGCACGGATGCCGGGCCGGCGCTCCATGGGGACGAAAATGCGCCTCGCGGCCCATTGCGGACGATGGCAGGATTGCCTATACTGGCCAAGAATTACACGAAGGACCGCCTGCCGCCGTGACCCGGCAGTCGGCATTACACCCAGATCCAGAAGATATCGGGAGGAGGTCTGTCAGTGCGGCGCTCGGCATTGTTTGCTGTCGTCTTGGCAGTGTGCGCGCTGGCCCTCGTCGCCAACCCCGCCCCTGCGGCCGCGCAGAACGTGTGGGTCGCCGTGGGCGCTTCGCTGGGCGAAGGTGAGAGCCAAGCGTTTCTGACCGGTGAAGTCAGCCTCTCCGGCCCGTTGACGCTGGGGCTTGAGTACCAGGCCAACGAGGTCGGCATTGGCGCCCGGTGGGGCCAAAGCCAAGGCTTGTACGGCCAGCTGGGCCTGTCGGAGAAGGGCACCCGCGCCGAGGTCGGCGTCTGGGGCTCCGTCCGGCTCTCCAACACCATTGAGGCCCGGGGTTGGCTCGGCGCGTCGTCCTACGTGAGCACCGGCGACTCCAAGCTTGAGTTCACCGGGCGGGCCGAGGCGTACGTGCCCTTCGCAGACTCGCTGTTTGCCCTTATCGGCGTCGACGGTGTGTTCGTCGACGGCAAGCACAAGTTCCTGGGCCGCGTCGGCATCGGCACCACCTTCTGATCCGGCGCAGTCACCAACTCAAGCCAACAGCGAACGTAATCGAGTGGGAGGGGGCGTCTCGCCCCCGTCCCCTCACACCACCTAGCATGCGGGTCCGCACTAGGCGGTTCGCCAAAGCTGGCGGATCTCCAGGTAACGATCAACGAGACTGATGAGCCCCTGCG
>LZRQ01000219.1 GCA_002159155.1 Firmicutes bacterium ZCTH02-B6 | reverse complement strand
CGGCACGCTCTGCGCGATTCCATCCCACAGCCGCTCCCGTAGGCGGCGCATACGCTCGGCCGTTTCTGCGAGATGCTCAACCGCCACGGACGCGGCCGTGCCAAACCCGATGATCCCCGGGACGTTTTCCGTGCCAGGACGCAACCCCCGCTCCTGGCTGCCGCCCCCTAAGGGCGACACCAGGCGCACTCCCGGGCGAATCCACAGGGCGCCCACACCCTTGGGGCCGTGGATCTTGTGGGCGCTGAGCGACAAAAGATCAATGGGCAGCTCCCGCACGTTAATGGGAAGCTTGCCCAACGCCTGCACGCCGTCGACGTGAAAAAGGACGTCCGGGTCGTACTGCTTGACCGCCCGGGCGATGTCCGCTACCGGATGCACGGTGCCCAGCTCGTTGTTGACCCACATCAGACTCACGAGGGCCGTGTCCTCGCGCAAGCTCGTGACAACTTGCTCGGGTGTCACTCGCCCGTAGCGGTCGACCGGCAGGTAGGTGACGGAAAAGCCCTCGCCCTCAAGCATGCGGCAGACGTTGAGCACCGAGCTGTGCTCCGTCATCCCGGTGATGATATGCCGCCGCCGGCGCGCCCGAGCGCGGGCCGACCCCAAGATAGCGATCCCGTTGGACTCTGTGCCGCCGGAGGTAAATATGACGTCGGCCGGATCAGCCCCGACCGCCTGAGCCACTTGCCGGCGCGCCGTGCTGACGGCCCGCTCGGCCTCGATGCCTTTGGCATGTACCGAGGACGGGTTGCCGTACAAGCGCGTCAAAGCATCCGCCATCCGCTCGATGACCGACGTCACCAGCGGCGTCGTGGCCGCGTTGTCCAGGTACACTTCTGCCATGCCCTGCACCTCCCGGTACTGTTTCAGTATACCAGATGTTGCACAGCCACCGCTCGACCCGCCGGCGGCGGGGATGCGTCGTCGCCTGCGGAGCCGGACTGTGTCCGATGGGAGCGCGAAACGAGGGGCGCCGTGACGACGCCCCTCAGTGCACTGCTTGATTGACCGTTGGTCCCGCCTACTTGGTCAAGCCGAGCAGGATCGCCAACACCGCCGCGCCAACGGCCAGGTTGCCGGTACTGCGCAACGAGCCGATCTCCTCGCCCTGCTGCGTGCGGAAGCTGTCCAGCTCGGCCTGCAACTCCGACAACTGGCGCCGGAGCAACGCTTCCCGGGCCACGCTGGAGGAGAGCTGGGTGTCCATGCGCCGCTGCAGCTCGTCCAACAGGGCGGCGAGATACTCTTCACTGGTGCCCAAGATCTCCTGCATCTCCCGCACGACTGTCTGCAGCTCGGTGACGTCCTGCCGCAGCACGGCTCGCTCCTCCCGTTCCTGGGAGAGAGCGGCTTCCAAGTCCTGACGCAGAAGGTTGATGGCGGCCTCATTGGCCAGCACATATCGCTCCAGGGCGTCGGTACGCTGGCGCAGCGTCTGCGCGTCCAGGCGCAAGGACTGGATGTCCTGCAGGAACTGGGCGTCGGCCTGCATCAGGGCCGCACCTTGCTGTTGCAACAGCTGGCGCTGTTCGGCCAGTTCGGCCTCGAGCTGGGCCAACTGCTGCCGGAGGAACACCACCTCGTCACCAAGCGACTGGTTATCGGCCACTGCCCGGCGTTCGACATCGTCGAGACGGGTCCGGATTTCTGCGACCTGCGCCTCCTGGCCCGCCAGCTTCTCCGTAAGACCAGTCACTTGCGCATCCAGACGCTCGTTGACAGCGGCTTCCAGCTCGCCGATCCGCCACGCCAGCGCCGCAGCCTGCTCGTTGATGAGGTTGGCCAGCCGGTAAAGTTCCTCGTCCATCTGCGCCCGCAGCTCGGCCACATCGGCGTCCAACTTCCGCAGGTCCTGCTCAACCCGGGCCAGTGCCGTGCGCTGCTCACCCAGGCGCTGGCCAAACTCCTCGCCGAGCGTCAGGCCTTGTTGCTCCAGCGCCTCCTGGAGCGCTTCCTGCAAGCCGTCGAGCCTGAGCCGCAGCTCTTGCGCCCGCTGCGCCAGCTCCTCTCGAACTTGCCGTAGCTGGACGTCGTGGTCCGCGAGCCCGGCCTGCAGCTCGCTCATGGCGCCGTAAATGGCGTCGTGCGCCGCGGCGTTGGCCTCCTCGAACTCGGCCAACACGCTTTCCAGCCACTCCAGCTGGGCGAGGATGTCGTTAAGCTGCACATCGATGACGGCCACCGCCCGCTGCGTTTGGCTGTACGCGTCCTGTAGCGCCTGGCGATCCGCGTGCCACTGCACCAGCTCCGCCCTGAACTCCTGCTCGAGCTGCCGGACCAGGGCGGCGTCGGTTCCTTCCCGCACGCGGACTCGCCCAGCTTCGATGTCGTCCAGCAGCCGCCCGACGACTGCCGCCACGGTGTAGCGGTCCGCCGGCTGATCTCCCCGGAACGCGCCGTCGCTGCCCACATCGATGTAACCCCGCTCAATCAGCGCCTGGACGGCTCGATACGCCCAATGGTTGGTCGGAACATCCGTCGCCTGGGCAAGGGCGCCGCTCGCGAGAGCCAGCACCAAACAGGCGACACACACCACCTTGAATCGTCGCATGGTATCACCCCTTTGTCTCATGGCAGCCAAACCCGCTGGTGCCCCCATCGGCCGGGCCTGACCCGTGGGGAGCAGCGGCTGGCGCCGCCCCCTTGTCGTCCATCCCGTTTACGGCTCCCCGACCCGCACGGTGATCACAGTGTCCTCCGTCATCACATCCACGGCATTCCCGGAGCTGTCGGCAATGTAGGCCCGCTGGGCGTCAGGGCTGAGGAACGGGTTGTCCGGCACCATCATAAAGCGGAGACGCGCCTGCCCAGGACCGACGGCCCGGAACCGGATGGTAGCCAATGAGTCGCTGACCCACTCCAGCGGGCCCTCCGGTGCCCGGCTCGCGACAATCCGGACGACCCCGGTGCGGTTGTCCACGTGCACCGGCCGCACCCAGTTGAGCAGCTGTTCTGCCCCCGTCACTGGGTCGTTCTTCACAAAAGCTCTCCCCGGGCCCACGCCAAGGCGCCCGCCCAGCACCTGCAGCACGCTGGGGTCAAAGTGGAGCTCAAAGGCAGCCCCGTACAGTTCCCTGACCGAATGGGCCTGCAGCTCCACGTGGAACAGGTCACCGACCGTGAACGTGTGGCGGATGCCGCCATCTTGGTCGACGACCGCGATGCGCAGGGCGGCATCGAGGCGCGGGACGCTGACGAAGTGCGTCGGCAGGCGCGGGTCGATCCGTGCGGCGTCAGCCCGCAGCTGCAGCGACACCGGCAGATTGCCCACCGCACCCGTCGGGATCAAATGCCATTCCACCGTCACCGTCTCACCAGGGCCGACGTTGCCCAGCCTCCGGAGGGTACTGTCGCCCTTGGCGACCGCTAGGCCGATGGGCATGCGGATTTCCGCTTCCACGGCCTGCGCTTCCAGCTGCCCAGAGTTGGTCACCTGAGCGGTCACAACAAACGGCACTGGCTGCCAGCGGCCGCCGTCCACCCGCAGCTGCTCGATGCCACCCATCGTGGCGCTTAAGGAGGCAGGCGCTACGACCGTCACCTGGCGGTCGACCCGGTTGGGATCCGCGTTGCTGGAGGTGACGGAAACGCGGTAGACAAAGTCGCCGGAACTACCGGGCGGCGCGGCCACCCGCCAGACCACCTGCCGCGACTGCCGCGGGGCCAGATCGCCCAAGGCGACTGAGGCTTGGCCCTGCACCAGTTGCAAGGGGGCCAGATTCTCGAGCCGTACCACCGTGTCACGGGCGATCCACTCGCCGGTGTTTTCCACGTAGGCACGGATCTCAAACATGACCGGATCCGTGTAACTGCCTTCCAGGCGCTGCGGCGATGTGACACCCAAGGACAGGTGCCCAGGAGCGATGGTGATGCCGCCAAGTCCATAGTAGGTGATGTAGCGCCGCGACTCGCCGGGCTCAAGCGGGCGAGGATCCCAGTACAGGGCCACTGCGCTGTCCAGCACAAACTCTTCGCCGGCGCGGGTAAAGTCCCGGCCCGGCGCAAAATCGAAGTCCCACGGGCCGTCGGCGAGGCTGCCCCAGTTGGAGAAATAGACGGCGTCGGGCACAGTGGTATCCAAGGCCCGCAGGGTCCCTTGGGACACCACCTGCGGGTTGGCCAGGGAGTCAAACGCCTGGAAATAATCCGGGATCGCATCACCACGGAACGCCATATCCGTTAAGAGCCCTTCGCCGCTCACCTGGAACGGCGCGCCGTCGTTGGCGCCCAGCATCGTGTCCAGCATGATCCGCAGACCCACGTTGCGCGCCCGGTTTCCCTCGTTGGTCACCACGTACTCGATGCGGGCCGTGTCCAGCTGGCCGGTCGTAATGCCCGCGGCGAAGCCGAGGATCTGGGTCACGACGACATCCTCCATGCGCCACGCAGCCCGGATCTCCCGGTCCTCATGGACGTACGGGGCGGTCACCATCTCCCCGTACAGCCCTGTACGCCCCGCGCGCTTGCCCGTCGGCCCACCAAAGATGTAGTCGCGCCCGTCGATCCGCACCGTCGTGTACGACGTCCACGGGCCCGGCGCTCGCTCGGTGCCGTACACCAGCGGCTTCTGTTCGTCGCCTGCCCGCGCCGGGTCGCCGCCCGTGGTGTTGACGGAAAACCGGCCCGTGTCCTCCGCACGACCGTTGACGATGATCGTGATAAACTCGTTTTCGATGACAAGGCTCTCGCCCGTACGGACCTGGATTGCCTGTGCGAGGGCCTGCGCACGGACGCCCGCGAGGACGATCAACAGCGTCAACAACCAAGCCAGCTGCGACCTGCGCAAACACCACACCTCCGCGGTTGGCTCATGAACGCGCCGCCGCTAGCGACGCCCCACAAACTCCGGCTGCGGCAAGGGCGTCGTCACGCCGCCGACAACCGTGTGGGTGAACGTGATCCGCCAAATCTCGACATAGTTCCGCTCGTAGGGCGCAAACTGCCAGCGCATCATCAACCCTGCCATCTCGAGATCCACGTCGGGCCGCCCCGACGAGCTGACGATGCTGTAGGTCAGCACCCGGCCCTGGCTGTCCACGGCCAGTTCGATGACGAGGTCATTGAGCCTCTCCTCGGGCGGTACGTTCTCCAGCGACTTCGTACTGCCCAGACCATACC
>LZRQ01000218.1 GCA_002159155.1 Firmicutes bacterium ZCTH02-B6 | reverse complement strand
GGTCCGACGGGTGACACCGGTCCGACTGGGCCGACAGGTGATACTGGTCCGACCGGACCTACGGGACCGACGGGTCCGACGGGTGACACGGGTCCGACTGGGCCTACCGGACCTACCGGTCCGACCGGCGATACTGGGCCTACCGGTCCGACTGGGCCACCAGGCGTCTCGGCTATCGTGCCCTTTGCCTCCGGCGCACCGGTCACTGTCGCATCGCTCATCGACGGGACGGCTGACATTGGCGCACTGGTCGGGTTCGGCTTCTCGGCACCTTCGCCGACGGCCCTGGGTGTCAACCTGGACCTGACAGGCACCTTGCTGGGACCGACAATCAACTTCGCCTTCTCGGTGCCACGGGACGGGGTGATCACGGAGCTAGCAGCGTACTTCAGCGTCACCGTCGGGGTCAGCCTTGCGGTGGGTACCGTTGAGGTCGTTGCGCAGCTGTACCAGTCGACGACGCCCGACAACCTGTTCACGCAGATCCCCGGCGCGCAAGCCCGGATCCCGTTCAGCGGGCTCATCTCGCTGGGCGATTTCGGCAGCGACCTCGTGTCGCTGAACGTGCCGGTCACCGCCGGTACGAGGTTGTTGCTGGCGTTCGGGCTTGAGGGTACCGGACTGATCGCTGCTGCGACCCTGACCGGCTACGCCAGCGCTGGCTTGGCCATCTCCTTCACATAACACCGACCAACGCCTAGCCTACCCGGCAGGCAAAAACCCCAGCGCCGAGCCCACCGTTCACGGTGGGCTCGGCGCGTTTCTCTTTGGAGTGGTCGAGTTTCCCAGCCACGGCCGCGCCTTCGGCGCCGCGAAATCAGTATTCCAAACTCATTTCGGCAGTCACAGTCCGCGCATACGATGCGTGGCATCAAGGGAGACATGCGGCTGTACGCCCTTGCGAAATCTTTGCGTCGATGAAGACTTGAAACGCTTTGGGAGGATGAACGCAGTGCCGACCATCAGCTTGTGCATGATCGTCAAGGACGAAGAAGCCGTCATTGACCGCTGCCTTGCCTGCGTCCACCACCTGGTGGACGAGATCAACATCGTCGACACTGGGTCCACCGACCGCACCAAGGAAATTTGCCGCCGCTACACCGACCGCATCTTTGATTTCCCGTGGTGCGATGATTTCGCCGCGGCCCGCAACTTTTCGTTTGCGCAGGCCACGTGCGACTTCATCTTCTGGCTGGACGCGGACGACGTGCTGAGTGAAGAGGACCAGCGCAAGTTTCAGGAGCTGAAAGACAGCCTCACGCCAGATGTGAGTGCGGTTTCCATGGAATACCAGTTGTCCCTTGGGCCGGACGGAAAACCGAGCCATTCCCTGCGGCGCTACCGTCTGGTCAACCGCCGGTGCGGTTTCCGCTGGATCGGCGCGGTGCACGAGTACCTGGAGGTCGGCGGCAACATCATCCATAGCCAAGTGGCCGTGCAACATCGCCCGGTTGCCCAGGACCGGGATCCGGACCGCAATATCCGCATTTACGAAGCCATGCTGGCCCGCGGCGCTGAGTTTACCCCGCGCGACCTGTACTACTACGCCAACGAACTGCTGGATCACCGCCGTTATGTGGAGGCCGCCGATTACTACCAGCGGTTTCTCGCCACGGGCAAAGGATGGGTCGAGGACGTCATCGGGGCCTGCAACAAGCTGTCGGAGTGCTTTAAACAGCTGGGCGACGCGGAGAGGGAGCTGGAGTCAGCCCTACGGACGCTGCAGTACGACGCCCCGAGGGCGGAAGCGTGCTGCCGGATTGCTGACGTGTTCTTCCGCCGCGAGGACTACCGGACGGCCGTCTTTTGGTACCAAGCGGCCATAGCGAGCCCTACCGTGAAACCGGATCGGGTGCCCATGTTTGAAAATAAGGCGTACTCCACGTGGGTGCCGCACATGGCGTTGTGCATCACGTACTACCGCTTGGGCATGTACTTTTTGTCCTACCTGCACAACGAGATCGCCGGCAAGTACTTGCCCAACGATGAGCGCATCGCCCGCAACCGGGCGCTGCTCGAGCCCCTGGCCAAGAAAGAGCGGGAGGAGCTGCAAAAGAAGGCTGAGGCCCGGTTCCCGCAGACCATCCGTGTCGAAGAAGCGTCTCCCCGCGTGGAACCGTCGCCTAACGCCGAGGAGCCTCCCTCCGACGAAGTGTCTCCGCCCGCCGGGCAAAGTCCAGGGAGTTGAGAGGAGGAGTGGTTTACGATGGGCATGCCGACCATCCCGCAAGAGCCGTACCGGCCGACCCGCGCGGAGGTGATCATCGACCTGCTCAAGTCGATCGCCATGGAGGAAACCGCGCTGGCTCACCTGATGGACGCGGAGGCCTACAAGGTCCGGGCTTTCGTCGGTCGCTACCAAAACTTCCCGCTCCAGCCGTCGATGCCGCAAGTCCTCGCCTTTACGGCCCAAGTGTTCAAGCTCATCGACGTCATCGCCATGAAAGAATGGCTGCTCCTGCGCAAGCTGCGGGAAGTGGCCCACCTGGCCTGCGTGTGCGAGGGAGACGACGGATACCACTGGCGTGAGGAGTAGGCCGATGAGGGGGATGCGAGAAGGAGTCCGCACAGCCCTGGCGCCGCCGGTCCGGGCGGCTGCCGGGCCCGCGGGCGGTGGGAGGATCCCTGCGGTCCCGGCGCTGCCCGAGTCGATGAAGAATCTGGCGGGCGCTGTCAGGGAGCTCCTAAAGGAAGCAAGTACCGAATATCCGCGGCGGTTGCTGCGGATGTACCGGCGGGAGCTTGATGAAGCGGTCCGGACGATGAAGGCGGCGGCCCGGGAACGGAGATACCTCTACGCCAAGATCGGCCGGCAACTGGGCCTGACCGCTCGGGACCTCGGATTGGCTGGGGAGACGCGGGCGCTGCCGAGCCGTTCGGCGAGGCGGCGCGGGAAGAAGCATGAGCACAAGCGCGAGGAGAAACGGAGCCGCGGCCGGAGCAGAAAGGGGAGATCTGACCGGTGAGCGTGCCGTCCCTGACCCTCTGCATGATCGTGAGAAATGAGGCGGAGAGCGTTGCCGACGCGCTGGAGAGCGCGGCGCCGTACGTGGACGACATGGTGATCGTGGACACGGGCTCTTCCGACGAGACGCCTGCCGTTGTACGCCGGTACACCCGGCGGCTCTATCGCATCCAGTGGAACGACGACTTCGCCGTGGCGAGAAACTTCGCCATGGAGCACGTGCGCACGGAGTGGATACTCTGGCTGGACGCCGATGAGCAGCTGGCGGTCGTGGACGAATCCCGCTGGCGCCAGTCGTGGACTGCCAAGGCGCGCACAGCCGACGCCGTGCTCGTGCCGATTCACAACTACTACGGTCCGGTCGTCGATGAGCTCAAGATGCATGTTCATACCGCCGTCCGCCTGCTTCGCACCGCGGCCAAGCTGCGCTACAAGCAGACCGTTCATGAGCACTTGGACGTGGGCGGCAAGAGCGTTCGCCTGGATCCCGACCCACTGCAGGGCGCCGTCATCCGCCACTATGGCTATATGGACCATGCCCGGCAACAGGAGAAGTCAGCCCGCAATGTCCGGCTGCTCGAGAAGGAACGGGCACGCCCGGGCTACGACCCGTGGATCGATTACCATCTGGCGGTGGAGGCTTACCGCCGGGGCGACTATGTCCAAGCGTACGACCACGTGCAGACGTCGCTCAAGCGTTTCCTGGAGATGCGCCGGCTGCCGCCTGCGCTAGCTTACAAGCTTAAGTACGAACTGCTGCTGATGACCGGCAGTACCGAGCGGGCTCTCGAGGGCATCGAGCTGGCCATCCGACTGTACCCGGACTACCCGGATTTGCACTACTATAAGGGCCTCTTTCAATACGGCCAGGGTCAGTTTGAGGAAGCGGCCAAGACGTTTACCGAGTGCTTGCGCATCGGCGAGAACACCCGCTATCTGACTCTCCGGGGTACCGGCAGCTTCATGGCGGCGCACATGCTTGGCATGTCTCTTGAGGCGCTTGGGAAACCGGACGCGGCCGCGAGGCTCTACGAACGGCTCGTCCAGGAGTATCCCGGGTTCGAGCCGCCGGCGGCTCGCCTTGCCGCCCTGCGTCAAGGGAAGGGGGAAGCGTGAGGTGTCCTGGCCCACCATCCCGGATTTTCCGCCCATCACGCTGACGAGGGAGGAGAGCCTTGTCCTGCTGTTGGCCTCCATCGCCCGGGAGGAAATTGCCCTGGCCCACGTCGTCAACGCGGAGGCAGAAAAACTGGAGTACGTCTCCGGGACGTTGGGCCAGGAGGCCCCGCCCAGCCTCGACGCCGTGCTGGAGGTGCAGGCATCGGCCCGGCGGGTACTGGACGCGATCCTGCTAAAGGAGGTGCAGCTGCAGCTCAAATTGGGCAAGGCGAAGGAACTGCTGCTGCGGGACGATTCAACGGTGGAGGCGCAGAATCCTTCGTCGAATGCGTCACGGTGACTCGGTCGCCGCGGTCGGCAATGAGGTCCGTGAACGGGTTCTAACCACGAGTCGGGACGAGGTCGCAGTATGAGCGAAAGGATGCCAACGCGGCTCGCCAAAGAGCCTATCATTGAAGCCATTTGGGAGCTGCGGTTCGAGAGCCGAGTCCGGTCCGTTGGGGATGTCCTACCAGGTTTGGTGTACAAAGAGCTCGGAGCGAAATATCCGCGCTGGACGCGGACTCTATCCTGGCGGCAGTTAGGAGAGATCGCGGAGAGCGTTTTCATGACAACGAGGACGTACGTTGACTCGAACGTCTTGCTGGCAGCGTTTCGTGCTTCGGAGCCGTGGGCTAGTTCATGCTTGGCGGTTCTCGATGATCCTCGGCGTACACTGGCTGTGAGTGAATTTGTCCGGCTTGAAGTGCTGCCGAAACCGTCGTTCTTCAAACGAGAGGAAGAAGTTCGTTTCATGGCCTCCGTTTTGGATGCCGCGGAGAACATCGACGCGTCCTATGAGCTAGTTCAATTGGCGTTCGAGTTTGCCTGCAAATACGGCCTGGGCTCGATGGACGCTCTACATGCGGCGGCTGCGCATGTCGCCCGTGTCGATGAGTTGGTTACGCTCGAAAAGCCCATAAAGCCGCTCTGTCGGTTGCGCGAAATCAACGTTGTGTCGCTTTACCGCCTGCCCTAAACTTTGAACCGTCCAACCAGCTCGGATAGCTCGTTGGCCAGGTCGGTCAGCTGCTGCACCGACTCCTTCATCGTCTGGGCC
>LZRQ01000217.1 GCA_002159155.1 Firmicutes bacterium ZCTH02-B6 | reverse complement strand
ATCTACGCCTGGGATCCCACCCCCTCGGCGTCCCTGGCGATGATCTCTCGCCACCCGCCGGTGAGCGTTTCGACGAGCCGGCGAATGCGGGCCAGGGGGAACGTCAACAGCTCCCCTTCGGCCCACACGACGCGCCCGCCCACCATGACTCTGCGAATGGCCGTGGGCGACATGCTGTAGACGATGTTCTTGAGCAAGTTGTGGGGTGGATAGAGCGAGATGTCGTCCAGATCCAGCGCCACGAGGTCCGCCTTGAAACCGGGCGCGATGCGCCCGATGGGCAGCCCGAGCACTTCGCCCCCACCGGCGGTGCCCAGGCGAAACGCGGTTTCCGCGGCGATGGCCGCCCCGTCCAACCGGGCCACCTTTTGTAGCAGCCCGCAGGTGCGCATCTCGTCAAAGATGGACGTGCGGTTGTTGGAGCAGCCCCCGTCGGTGCCCAGGGCGACCTTGACCCCTGCGGCCAGCATCTCGGGCAGCCGTGTGATGCCGTCGCCCAAAAACATGTTGCTGGCGGGGTTGTACGCGAGCCCGGCGCCGGCCCCGCCCAGACGGCGTATATCCTCGTCGTCCAGCCAGACGCCGTGCACGATGACAAGGCGCGGGCCGAGGACGCCCAGGCTCTCCAGCCACTCGATGGGCCTCATGCCGTACTTGTCCCGGATCTGCTTGACCTCGTACTGGCCTTCGGCCACGTGGATGTGGAAGTAGGTGCCGGTTTCCTCGGCCAACCGCCAGCCGGCCTGGATCATCTCGGGGCTGGCCGCGTGCGGCGAATGGGGTGCGGGGTACACGGTCACCGACGGGTGCGACGCGTACTTTTCCATCAGTTGCCGCGTCCGGCGGTACGCGTCGGGTACGGTTTCCACAAAAGACGCGGGCGCCCCCGTCCAGTCGTACATGGTCCGCGTGAGCACCAGCCGAATGCCGACGTCTTGCGCCGCCTGGATGACGGCTTCCGCATTCTCGTTGCCGCCGTCGTGAATGTAAAAGAAGTCGTTGACGGTGGTGACGCCGTAGCCCAGCATCTCCCCGAAGGCCAACAGCGCTCCCGTATACACGCCCTCGGGCCCAAGCAGCGGGGCGAAGCGATACAAGGCCCGGTCCCGCCACACAAAAAACGGCTCGTCGTCCGCGATGCCGCGGAGCAAAGACTGGAAGGAGTGGTTGTGGGCGTTGACGGTACCGGGCACCAGGGCGACGCGGCCCCAATCTTCGATGGACAATCCAGGCGCCCCGCCTGGCCGCAGGACGGCGTCCGCATCGCCTCCCAGCCGCTCGGCCAAAGGGCCCACCCACGTGATGGTATCGCCCACAATTTCCACCGCGTACCCAGGGCGAAACGCGCCGTTGACCAAGATCTGTTCAGCCGTGATGAGGCGCACCGGTCAACCCTCCTTGCGCCCGCTGGCCAGCGCGCGGTCGAGCTCCAGAACCGCTGCGAGCATGGCGCGGGCCCCTTGCTCGATGACCTCGGGCTCCGTAAACTCCTCAGGCGTGTGACTCTTGCCGTCGCGGCTCGCGACAAACAGCATGCCGGTAGGTGCCACCGCTGCCATGTGGGCTGCGTCGTGGCCGGCCATGGAAGGCAGCTCCATGTAGGGCACCCCTGCCTGCCGGCACGCCCGGGCCAGCACCTCGACGACGCGGGGGTGCATGGAAACAGGCTGGGTGGCCATGGCCACCTCGACATAGGCGGCCAGGCCCCGGCGGTTTGCCACCTGTTGGATGAGCTCACGGCTCTCCTCCACCATCCGGTCCAGCAGCGCCCCGTCCACGTGGCGCAGCTCCACGGTCAAGGTCACTGCGCCGGGCACGATGTTGGGGGCGTTTGGCTCGACCTCAAGCCTCCCGACGGTGCCTACCGCGGGCTCGCCTGTGCGCTTGGCCAGCTCTTCGACGGCCAGCACGACCTCGGCCGCAGCGGCCAGAGCGTCTTTGCGCTCGGACATACGGGTCGTGCCCGCGTGGTTGGCCTCGCCCACCAGCCGGCAGCTAAGCCGCCGGATGCCGGCGATATGGGTGACGACGCCCACCGGCAACCCGGCGCTCTCCAGCACCCGGCCCTGTTCGATGTGCAGCTCGAGAAACGCGGCCACATCGGCGTTGGTGCGCCGGGCCAGCTCAATGCGGCCGGGCTCCCCACCGAAGCGAGCCAGCGCCTGCGCCAACGTCTCCCCGCCCGGGCCGGCCGCCTGCAGCTCTTGCGGGTGCAGCTTGCCGGCCACCGCCCGGCTGCCGATGGTCGAACGGCCAAACGGGTTTGGTTCCTCGCCGGTGAAATTGACCACTTCCAGCGGGTGATGGGTGCGCACGCCCGCCTCCATCAGGCAGCGGACCACCTCGGTGGCGACGATCACGCCCAGGGCACCGTCGAACCGGCCGCCCCGCGGCACCGTGTCCAGGTGGGAACCGAGTACGATGGCGGGCCCGTCCGCGCCGTTGTCCCAGCGGCCAAACATGTTGGCGGCTGGGTCTGTCCGCACGGCCAGACCCAGTTGTTCCCACCAACGCCGCAGCGCGGCTCGCGCCTGGTTGTCTTCCTCCGAGAAACACAGGCGGTGGACGCCCCCGTCGCCGGTGGCGCCGATCTGGGCGAAAGCTTCCAGCGCCGCGTGGATGCGGGCGCCGTCGATGCGGGGCAACACGGTGCTCATCTGGCCAACTCCCTCAGCAGGCTCGGACGCTTGTCGCGCTGGGCAGCCGTACCATCACTTGGGCAGCTCCCTCATGAGCGCAGGATCGTTAAACAGGAACACGCCGTGCTTTGCCGCCAGCTCCTCAAAGCGCGCCAGCCGCTGGCGCGTCCGCTCGGGCTCCCGCTTGGCCACCTCCTGCACCAGCACGTTGGCCAAGGCGATGGGCGCGCAGTAGGAGTCAAACAGGCTGCCAAAGGCCACCGGCGCCATCAGCACGTGCCGGGCGTCCATGGTCAGCGGCGACAGGGGGCTGTCGGTGATCAACGCCACAGGGAACCCTTGCTGCACGGCAAAGGCCTGGAATTCACGGATTTCTCTTGGATAGCGGGGAAAAGCGAACACGAGCACCGCGGTCTCCGCCGGGTCCAGCGGCAACAAGGCTTCGAGCGCCGTGCTGTCGCCACGGGTCAGCGTCCTGACGTCAGGGTGCACTTTGGACAAGAAGAAAGCGGTGTAGACCGCCAGCGATGCGGAGGCGCGAAAGCCGGCCACTGCCACGGTGCGGGCTCCGGCCAGCATGGCTGCCACCTCCGAAACCGCCGGGGACGCGAGGGTTTCCATGAGGCGGTTGAGATTGCGCACCTCTTCTTGGACGAGCCCGGCGTACGGCGTCCCCTGGCCGCTCTCCCTGGCCAGCGCCCGCATGCGGTCAGGCCCTGTGATCTCGTGGCGCACCACCTGCTGGAGGCTGCGCTGGAACTCAGGGAAACCGCTAAAGCCCAGGTAAGTCGTGAAGCGGGTCACCGACGGCTGGCTCACGCCCACGGCGTCCGCGAGCTCCTGCGCGGTCATAAAACATGCCTGGTGGTACTCAGCCAGGATAAACGCCGCGATTTTGCGGAAGGCGTCGGAAAAGCCGGCGCTTTTTTCCTGCAACAGGGCCACCAGTTCTTCCCGGCTGTTGAGCGGGGCCGGCACCGCGTTCCCTCCCCGTTTGGAACGCGAATGAATAAATACATTCGTCCGATCGTGCAACTGATAGATTCATTCTCTGTTAGCTAGATCCTTCCGTTTCCCGCACAACTTTCCATAGGGAATGCAATTCTTACGCTTCCAGCGACATGATTACGTTTCGAATCACTAGATTCGGTCACTTTCGGTTTCCGTCAGACCACCGCCCCGTCCAGCGCCCGCTCGAGACGCTCGGCGGCGTCCTGGTCCAAAAGCAGCTCCTCGATCGCCGTGATGTCGCGCGCCAGCACCCGGTCCGCGTTGAGGGGCGGCACCCGCTCCCGCACCAGCTCGTAGAGCATCCTTGTGCCGGGTGCGAGGCTCTCCGGCCCGCCTGAGAGGTCCACGGCCTGGGCAGCGCAGCACAGCTCGACGGCGATCACCTTGCGGCAGTTGCCGAGAATCGTCCGGGCCTTGCGCGCCGCGATAGGTCCCATGCTGACGTGGTCTTCTTGGTTGGCGGAGCTCGGGATGGAATCGACGGAGGCGGGATGGGCCAGCGCCTTGTTTTCCGAAACCAGTGCCGCGGCGGTGTATTGGGCCAGCATGTAGCCGGAGTTGAGCCCCGAATCCCGCACAAGAAAGGCCGGCAGCCCGCTCAGGTGGGGGTTGACCAGCCGCTCGACGCGCCGCTCGCTGATGCCGGCCAGCTCCGCCAAGCCGATGGCCAGGTAATCCATGGCCATGGCGACGGGGCTGCCGTGGAAGTTGCCGCCGTTGAGCACCTCGCCGTCTTCCGGAAACAAGAGCGGGTTGTCCGTAACGGCGTTGGCCTCCCGTTCCAGGATTGCCCGCACGTGGGCGGCCACGTCCCACACCGCCCCGTGCACCTGCGGGATGCAGCGGAGGCTGTAGGCGTCCTGCACGCCTGCCGGATCGTAGGGCCGCAGCCGCAGGCTCCCTGCGGTCAAGCGCCGCACGTGGGCCGCGGCCCGGGTTTGGCCCGGATGGGGCCGCAACCGGTGAATGCGGGGGTCAAACGCGGACGCGTTGCCGCGCAGCGCCTCCAACGTCAGGCTTGCCGCTGCGTCGGCCCAAGCCAATAGCTGCAACGCCTGCCGGCAAACGAGGGCCCCGATCCCTGTCATCAGCTGGGTGCCGTTGATGAGGGCGAGGCCCTCCTTGGGGCCGAGGCTTAAAGGTGCGAGCCCCACGGAGGCGAGGGCCTCCCGTCCGGGCACGAGGCGGCCGTCCACGTACGCCTCCCCTTCGCCGATGAGCACCAGCGCCAGGTGCGCGAGGGGCGCCAGATCGCCGCTGGCGCCCAGCGACCCTTGTTCGGGGATCGCCGGATAGACGCCGCTGTTCAGGAGTTGCACGAGCGCGGCCACGGTTTCCGGGCGTACACCCGAGTGGCCGGGCAAGAACGAGTTGACACGCAGCAGCATCACCGCCCGGGCCTCAGCCTCGGGCAAGTGGGGCCCCACGCCTGCGGCATGGCTGCGCAAGATGTTGACCTGCAGCTCTCGCCTGCTCTCGGGCGGGATGACAACGGTGCGCAGTTCGCCTACGCCGGTGGTGACGCCGTAAACCTTGGCTCCCCGCTGGATAAGGGCGTCCAC
>LZRQ01000216.1 GCA_002159155.1 Firmicutes bacterium ZCTH02-B6 | reverse complement strand
GCCCCGCTCAAGATCGGGCTTGTGGCCTTTGGTTGGAGCGGGGGCAACTTCGACGGCGAGCGGGCGTACCGCAAATTGACGGAGGCAAGGGCATTTCTCAGCTGCCGCGGCCAAGTGGTCGGGCCCGATGCGGTGATCGCTTCCGCCTCGGAGGGGAGGGACGCCGCGCAGCTCTTGGAGCGGGAAGGCATCGATGTCCTCATCGTGCTGCAGGCGGCCTTCTGCGGGGCGGAGCCGTTGCCCGTCCTCGTGGAGCGCCTGGACGTGCCCATCGCGCTCTGGGCGATACGGGAGCCTTTCAACGGCGGCCGGGTGGTGGCCAACAGCCTTTGCGGCGTGCAGCTCATGGCCAGCACCTTGGCGCACCTTGGCCGCCGCTACCGCTATTTTTACGGTGACCCCGAGGAGCCAGCCATCGCCGCGGCCGTCGACGCGTTTTTGTCGGCCGCTCGCGTGGCGCGCCGCCTTCGGCGCCTGCGCATCGGGCTCGCAGGCCAGCGGGCGCCGGGGTTCTTTCCCTTGGCGGTGGACGAGCTGCTTCTGCGCCGGCAAATCGGGCCCGAAGTGGTGCACATCGATCTGACCGAGGTGTTTATGGGCCAGGAACCGTCTGAGGACGAGGTCAAGGCCGTGCAGGAGGAGTTTTTGTCCCTGGTCGACAATGCCGGCCAGGTGCCTGCCGAAAAGCTCTACAAAGTGTCCCGCAGCCTGGCCGTGTTTCGCCGCTTGATGCGCCGCTACGACCTGGACTGCGTGGCCGTCAAGTGTTGGCCGGAATTCACCGACGGTTACGGCGTGGCTGCCTGCTCCACGTTGTCGCGGTTGGGCGGCCAGGGGCTGGTGGCCGGCTGCGAAGGCGACATCAACGGCACCGTTACTTCTTTCATCCTCCAAGAGCTGGCAGGGGGCGACCCCACATTCCTGGCGGATCTCATTCAGGTGGACCCCGACGGAAACACGGGCATCTTGTGGCACTGCGGCGTGGCACCTATCGAGCTGGCCGCGCCCGGTAGCGCCGTGCAGTTTGGGTCGGAGTTCAGCGGCGTTGGCATGAACCTGGAGTTCCCACTGAAGCCAGGTCGCATCACCGTGGCCCGGCTGGGCATGCTCCACGGGCGTTATCGCCTGCTGGTCATCACAGGCGAGGCGTTGCCCACGGAGCTGTTGGCTAAAGGCACCATGGCGCTGGTGCGCTTTGACCCGCCGGTGCAACAGCTGGTGGACACCATCGTCAACGGCGGCTGGGAGCACCACGTGTCCATGGTGTACGGCGACGTGGCGGATGCGCTGGTCGAGCTCGCCCGCCAGCTGGACATCGAGTGCGTCCGGCTGTAAGGGACGGCAGCGGCCGGGGGGTGACCGGAATGCGGTTCCAAGTGCGTTATCGGGCCGGCGGGCGCTGGCGGGTGGCCGGCGGCGCGGCGGATGTGGTGGTCGAGACGACCGCCGTGGCGCCCGGGCAGGAGCGAGTGCGGATCGATGCCAGCGCTGCCGGCGCCGACATGGTGGCCTTGGCGTTCCCGGCTAGGCCCGACGAGCGCTTCTTTGGCCTCGGGGAAAAGTTCAACCGGGTCGACCAGCGGGGCCGGCTCGTGGATCTCCTGGTGCGCAACGGGGCCGCGGGCGATGAAACGTACAAGCCGGTGCCTTTTTGGATGAGCACCGCCGGGTACGCGTGCGCCCTGGAAACCGACCACCAGGCGTGGGTATCGCTGGCGCACCCGGTGGAGCCCGATTGGGCCGTGGCCATGGTGGCCGCCCCCGTTGTCGAAGCGATGCTGTTTGTGGGCGACAGCCTCAAGGAGCTGTTGGAGCGCTATACCGCCTGGATAGGCCGCCCCCCGTGCCCTCCGATTTGGGCCTTTGGACCGTGGAAGTCCCGCGACTGGCGCATTGAAACCGCCGCCACCGTGGAAGAAGACATCCGCCAGCACGCCGCCCACGACATCCCCTGCACCGTCAAGCTCATTGACGCCGGTTGGAGCACCGAACCGAACAACTTCATCTGGGACCGGAACAAATACCCTGACCCCGAGGGGCTCATCCGCCGCCTGCACGAGCAAGGTTTCCAGGTGGCGCTGTGGGTTTGCCCGTGGTTCATCCACGGCACGGTCATCTGGCGGGAGCTAGCGGAGCGGGGGTACTTCCTCCGCACCCCCGGCGGTGACGTCTACGTACACCGGATCGCCAACGCACCGGACCTTTTGGGAAGCCTGCTGGATTTCACGCACCCCGAGGCCGTGGCCTGGTGGCAAGCCCGCATCGAGGAGCTGATGCAGCTGGGCGTGCGGGCCATCAAGACCGACTTCGGCGAGCAGGTGCCCATGGACGCCGTCGCCTATGACGGCCAGACCGGCGCGACGCTGCACAATGCCTACCCGCGGCTATACAACGGCGTCACCTATGCCGTCGTGGGCCGCTATGGCGGATTGCTCCTGGCCCGGTCGGCTTGGGCCGGCTCGCAATGCTACCCGGGCGTGTGGGCCGGTGATCAGTCGGCCGACTTCGCACCGTGGAGCGGCTTGCCCAGCGTGGTGCGGGCCGGCCAGTCCGCCGGGCTGTCGGGCTTTCCATTCTGGGCCAGCGACATCGGCGGCTACTTCAGTGGACCCACTGCGGACTGCTTCATGCGTTGGACGCAGTTTGGCGCTTTCTCACCCATCATGCAGGTGCACGGCCTGGGCGAGCACGACCCGTGGCGCCTGGGCCAGCAGGCCTTGGAAAACTACAGGGATTTTGCCCGTTTGCGCATGCAGCTGTTGCCCTATATCTACACCCACGCCCAGGCGGCCAGCGCCACCGGCGTGCCCATGATGCGGGCGTTGCCCCTTGAGTTCCAGCACGATGAGGGCGTATACGTCCATGACTTTGCGGAGTTCCAGTACATGTTCGGCGATGACCTGCTGGTCGCGCCGGTCGCATGGGACTCCCTGCGCCAGCGGCGGGTGTACTTGCCTGCAGGTACGGACTGGGTGGACTTTTGGACGGGAGAGCGCCTGTCGGGCGGCCAGGTGATCATGGCTCCGGCGCCATGGAACCGCATCCCCGTCTACGTGCGCTGGGGGGCCATCGTGCCGTTACAGCCCGCGGCCAATGTGCGGGAGCTGCGCGTCTTTGGGATGGAGCCGGGCGGGCGACCCAGCGGCTTGCGGTTGTACGACGGGACCGCCTGCACCGCGCGGCCCACGGCGACCGGCGCCGAGGTCGTGGTGGCACGGGCGCCGGCCGACGTCGCGCACCGCATCAGCGTGCTGGGGCCCGACGGGCGCTGGCGGACGGCTGAGCTGGCGGCCGGGCAGAGCCGCGCCGTACTCGAGTTTGCCCTATAGGAGGCGTTGACCGTGAAAATTACCGCCGTCGAAGCCACGCTGCTCAAAGTGCCGCTGGACGGTCCGCTGCGCCCCACGTGGAACCCGGGCGTCGTCCACCAGCACACGTATCTCACGCTGCTGCAGATCCACACCGACGCCGGCATCACGGGGGTCGGCGCCGGGCCCGCCACCGGTTTCGAAGGGGTGGTCGGCGTGCACCACTTTTTGGCCGGCAGCCTGATCGGCAAAGACCCCTTTGCCACCGAGCGGCACATCAAACTCATCCGCAGCGCGTCGGTCCGCATCGGCTGGACGTGGATGGTGGAGATGGCGCTGTGGGACATCATCGGCAAGGCCGCCGGCTTGCCGGTGTACAAGCTATGGGGCGGCTACGCGGACCGGGTCAAGGCGTATGCGAGCCTCGCGGAAACCCGCGCACCCGAGAAGGCGGTGGAGGACGCGTGGCGGCTGTACGAGGAGGGCTTTCGGGCCATCAAGCTGCGTTTCCGGGAACCCGACGTGCGCCAGGAGATCCGGGTGGTGGAAGCCATCCGCAGTGCGCTGGGTGACCGGATCGACCTGATGGTGGACGCCAACCAGGCAGAAGTCATGCCCGGCTCCGGCGACTACTTCGTCTGGGACTACTTCATCGCCATGGACGTGGCCCGGGCCTTAAAAGACCTGGGCGTGCTGTGGCTGGAGGAGCCGCTGCCCCGCTACGATCTGGACAACCTGGCCCGTCTCACGGAGCGCTCGCCCTTGCCCATCGCGGGCGGAGAGCTCAACCGGGGGCTGCACGAATTCAAGCTGCTGATCGAGCGGGGCTGCTACCACATCCTGCAGGGCGATGCGGCGTTCTCCGAAGGCATGTTCCAGCTGCGCAAGGCGGCGGCCATCGCGGAAGCTTTCGGCCGCCAGTTCATCCCCCACACGTGGTCCAACGGCATTGGGCTCCGGGCCAACCTGCAGGTGATTGCCTCGCTGCCCAACGCCGGCTGGTTGGAGTTTCCCTACGATCCTCCCGCCTGGACCGTCCAGGCCAGAGACCGGATGCTTTTGGATCCGTTGACCATCGACCCCGATGGGTACGTGACCGTGCCGCAGAAACCGGGCCTCGGGTTTGAGCTCGACCCGGACGCGGTCAAGCGGTACGGTCTGGCCATACACATCCCCAACATTTAGGGAGGGAAAAGCAGGATGGAACGGCGCGCACGGTTTGGGAACAGGTGGGGGCTGCTAGGAGTTGTGGCAGTGGCGCTGGCGGCGCTGCTCGCATGGTCGGGCGCGGCCATGGCCCAGGAGATCACCTTCTGGGTCATCGACTCGTTTACCCGGTCGCTCGACGCGCCTCTCTATCAGGCCATCCGGCAGTTTGAGCAGGCGAACCCGGGCATCCGGGTGGTGGTGGAGCCCGCGCCGGCCAACGCGATCCACGACCGCATCGTCACCAGCATCATCGGCGGCGAAGGACCGGACGTGGTTGCCCTGGACATCGCCTGGGCGGGCGAATTCATCACCATGGGGCTGCTGCAGGATTTGACGCCCTATGTGGCGCCCATCGCGGACGAGTACTTTGACGGGCCTATGGCGGTGCTGCAGAGCAACGGGCGCTACTACGCGGTGCCCTGGTACACCAACAACGTGGCCCTCTATTACAACAAGGACATCTTCGCGGCAGCCGGCATCGAGGGCCCGCCGGCCACGTGGGACGAGTTTTATGCAGCGGCGCGAAAGCTCAAGGACGCCGGCTATTACGCGCTGAGCCTGGCCCGGGGCGGCTTTGGCACCTATTTCTTCATCTCGTTCCTCTACCAGAACGGCGGGCAAGTGTTTGCCGATGACGGCCGCACGCTGGTGTTCAACTCGCCTGAGGCGGTCGAAGCTTTCGAGTGGTTTACGGGGCTCTACAC
>LZRQ01000215.1 GCA_002159155.1 Firmicutes bacterium ZCTH02-B6 | reverse complement strand
GGAGCACATACTGATGGCGCAGATAACGCCGCAAATGGTCAAGGAGCTGCGGGAGCGAACCCAGGCCGGCATGATGGATTGCAAGCGGGCGCTGGAGGAGACCGGCGGCGACATGGAAAAGGCCGTCGCCTACCTGCGGGAGAAAGGCCTGGCGGCTGCGGCCAAGAAGGCGGGCCGTGTGGCGGCTGATGGCCTGGTGGAAGCTTATATCCATCCCGGCGGCCGCGTCGGTGTGCTGATTGAGGTCAACTGCGAGACGGACTTCGTTGCCAAGACGGAGGACTTCCGCCAGTTGGCCCGTGACTTGGCCATGCAGGTGGCGGCCGCTCGCCCTCAGTATGTGTCCCGTGAGGATGTTCCTGAGGCGGTGCTCGAAGAAGAGCGACGCATCTACCGGGCTGCGGCGCTCAATGAGGGCAAGCCCGAGCGCGTCGTCGACAAGATTGTCGAGGGCCGCATCGAGAAGTTTTTCAAGGAAGTCTGCCTGCTGGAGCAGCCCTTCATCAAGGATCCGGACCGCACGGTGCAGCAGCTGATCCAGGAAAAGATCGCTGCCCTCGGCGAAAACATCACCGTCAGGCGGTTCGCCCGCTTCGAACGAGGCGAGGGCGTCGGGCAGCCTGCAGAGACTGAGTAAGGGAGAGAGCCCGTGAGGGCTCTCTCTTTTCCTGCAGACGGCGCTGCCGTCCGCTGTGGACAGGTGGGCCGTGGGCGTGGTTCCGCCGCGATCCCTGGCGGGACGCGCTTGGGTGCCGGCGCGTCCTCAAGAGGAATTGGCGCGCTGAGCAAGAAACAGTCCGAGGAGCGCAACGGAACCATGACAGCAAAACCCGTTTACCGGCGGGTCGTACTCAAGCTCAGCGGCGAGGCTTTGGCGGGCAGCGCCGGTTTCGGCCTCGATCTTGACGTGATCAATCTCATCGCCGGCCAAATCCGCGCGGTCCACGAGTTGGGCGTGCAGGTCGCAGTCGTGGTGGGCGGCGGCAATATCTGGCGGGGCGCGGCTGGGAGTCTGCGAGGCATGGACCGGGCGACGGCCGACTACATGGGGATGCTGGCCACGGTGATCAACGCCTTGGCCTTGCAGGACGCCCTGGAGAAGATCGGTGTCGAAACCCGGGTGTTGACGGCCATCGAGATGCGGCAAATTGCGGAGCCATATATACGGCGGCGCGCCATCCGGCATCTGGAAAAGGGACGGGTCGTTATCTTCGCTTCAGGAACTGGCAATCCTTACTTCTCCACCGATACGACAGCCGCGCTGCGGGCGGCGGAGATCGAGGCCGAGGTTATTCTCATGGCCAAGCGAGGCGTCGACGGCGTCTACGACTCGGACCCCCGTACGAATCCGGATGCGCAAAAGCTGGAATTCATCCCGTACATTGAAGTGCTCAACCGCGGCCTGGGCGTGATGGACTCCACCGCCACGTCGCTCTGTATGGACAACAAGATTCCCATCATCGTGTTTGATTTCAATCAGCCGGAGAACATCGTCAGGGCGTGCCTGGGCGAGCGGGTCGGGACGAAAGTCGGAAGCGAGGGTGAGAGCCATGGATGAGCAGGTGCGCGCTCTCTTGCAAGACGCCGATGAGAAGATGAAGCAGGCTGTCCAAGCCGCCCGCCGGGAGTTGGCCGCGATCCGCACCGGCCGGGCCAGCCCGTCGCTGTTGGACCGAGTGCAAGTGGATTATTACGGTACCCTTTTGCCCGTCAACCAGCTGGCGACCGTGACCGTGCCCGAGGCGCGGCTGTTGGTCATCCAACCGTGGGACAAAAATGCGGTTAAGCTCATTGAGAAGGCGATCCTCAAGTCCGACCTCGGGCTCACGCCCACTTCGGACGGTGCCGTGCTGCGCATCCAGGTGCCGCCGTTGACCGAGGAGCGCCGCAAAGAGCTGGCCCGTCTTGCACGCAAGGAGGCCGAGGACAAGCGGGTCGCCATCCGCAACGTCCGCCGCGATGTGAACGATGCCATCAAGAAGCTGGAAAAGGACGGGCAGCTGTCCGAAGACGACAGCCGCCGGGCCCAAACCCAGGTGCAGGAACTGACCGATCGCTACATCAAGGAAATCGACGACCTCCTGGCGGCGAAGGAAAAGGAGATCCTGGAAGTGTGACGCCCCGCCCGCAAATGCGTGGGGGAGAGCCCCGCGAGGGCCCACCCTGGCCTGCGCCGGATGTCCTGGCGTGGGACTTGGAAGCGGCCGTCGAGACGCTAGCGGCTTTTGGCCGACCGCTGCGGCTCGTCCCTGCGGGAGACGAGGTCGCCTGTGGGGCGCTGCGCTGGCGCGTGGCCCGTCAGACCGTTTTGCCAGACGAAGGGCTGTTGCTGGTCATCGTGCCCGAGGGCCCGGGACCGGCGCAGGAGCATGCCTCGAGCAGCGACGGGCGGGAGGTCGAGGAACGAGCTTGATGCACAAGACCCCTGTGTCGTTTAGTTCCGGCGTAGATCGTGTGCAGCTGAACGGCGCCGGCGAGGAGCAACTGCTGGCGGCCATCGACCGGCAGCGGCTGCCCGTGCACGTGGCGATCATCATGGACGGCAACGGGCGGTGGGCAACCCGCCGCTCGCTGCCGCGCGTCGAAGGTCACCGGGCAGGCGTGGGGGCGCTGCGGGAGACGGTCGAGGCGTGCGGGCAGTTGGGCGTCCGCTACCTGACTGTCTACGCGTTTTCGACCGAAAACTGGGAGCGTCCGGAGCAGGAAGTCGGGTTTTTGATGGACCTGCTCATGACCGTGGTCGAGCAGGAGTTGCCACGCCTTGTCGACAACGGGGTGGGACTCCGGGTGATCGGGGACATGAGCCGCCTGCCGGCTCGGGTCCGGGAGCGACTTACCGAGGCGCTGAAAATGAGGCCGCGGGAGGAAAAGCTCGGTCTGTCTGTGGCGCTCAACTACGGCGGCCGCGCTGAGATTGCCCGGGCGGCGCGCCTGTTGGCGCACGATGTCGTGGCAGGAAAGGTACGGCTCGAGGACATCGACGAGGCGGCGTTCTCTTCCTATCTTTATACGGCGGGGTTACCCGACCCGGACCTGGTGATCCGTACGGGCGGCGAGCACCGCATCTCAAATTTCCTTCTCTGGCAGCTAGCTTACTCCGAGTTGTGGATAACCCCCGTGTATTGGCCAGACTTCCGGCGCGTCCATCTATATGAGGCCATTCTCGACTATCAGCGCCGCCAACGGCGTTTCGGACGCATCTAGGGAGGCGGCGACGTGCGGGCGCGGGTGCTGACCGCACTGGTGGGTGGCCCCTTGCTCTTGGGGGCCCTGATCGCGGGTGACCCGTGGTGGAGCGGCGTCGTCGCGCTTGTGGCTGTGCTGGGCTTGTTGGAGTGGTACGGGCTGGCGCGCCGCATCTTGAATGCACCGCTTCCCGCCGAAGGTCTCGTGGGTGGCGGTCTATTACTGCTGGCGCTGGCGTACACTGCTGCACGGGAGCCGCTGGCGGTACCAGGATTTGGGTCCGGCGCCGCGCTGTTCGCCGTGGCAGTCTATAGCCTCGGGCGAGCTGTGACCATGCCAGCGCGGCGTCCCTTGGCCGTTGCTGGGGCCGTGGTGCTCGGCACCATTTACGTGGGCGGGTTGTTTGGCCACTTCCTGCTTCTCAGGTCTCTGGAACCCGCTGGTTTGGCACTCACGCTGCTGGCCGTGGCCGGCACGTGGGCGACTGACAGCGGCGCCTTTTTCATCGGGCGAGCGTTGGGCGGTCGGCCGCTGGCACCGTCCATCAGCCCGGCCAAGACGGTCTCAGGAGCGGTGGGAGGGTGGGTCTGCGGCTTTGTGGTGGTGCTGTTGGGCAGTGTGCTCTTGGCCGCGATCCCCTTGCCGCGGGCGCTGGTCCTGGCGGTGGTCGTGCCGGTCGCCTGTCAAGTGGGTGATCTCTTGGAGTCGGCCATCAAGCGGGAAGCGGGCGTCAAGGACAGCGGCCGTCTCCTGCCGGGCCATGGCGGCATCCTTGACCGCTTTGATAGCTTACTCTTGGTCATCCCCTGCGTCTATTACCTGTCCGTCCTCCTCTAATCTCGGGGCGCGAAGCCGGCGCCCAGCGGCTTGCCCGCACGGGGGCGGCGCCTGTGAGGGGTTCTGAGCGGCGTTTCCTCCTGGCCATTGTCGGTGCGGTGCTCATCTTTGCCTGTCTGCGAGTGGCATGGTTGTACTTAAAGCCCTTTCTCCTGGCTTTGCTTTTGGCTGCGGTCATCGAGCCGCTGGTACAGTGGCTGCACCAGCGGCTCGGCGTCGGGCGCGGCTTGTCGGCCGTCCTGGTCTTGTCGGGGTTCATGGCTGTCTTGTTAGGGGGCGTAGCTTGGGTCGTCGCGAATGTGACCGCCGACCTGGAGCAGTTGCTGCTGGTGTTGCCCGAGGCGGCCGCGCGGCTTGGCGACGCGCTCACCGGAGCGTTGGCCGTCGTCGAACGCTGGGTTGAAGGGCTTCCTCACCCTTTGGACGATGCGGTCGGTCTCACTGTCGACTACGTTTCTCACGCCTTGGCGGGCATGGCGCGGGGAGTGCTGTCATCCCTTAGGGGGGCGCCGCACTTCCTGTTTTTGGTCATGGTCGCGGGACTGGCCACTTACTTTATCAGCCGCGACCGGCATGTCCTATGGGCGGGTGTGCTCCAAGCGGTGCCAGCGCCGTGGCGCTCGTCGGTGGTGCGCCTGCGCGACGAGGTCTTCGGGGGCGTGTTGGGCATGTTACGGGCGCAGCTATTGCTCGTCGCTTTCACCGGCGGCGTTACGGTGCTGGGCTTTGAGATCTTGCGTGTGCCCTACAGCTGGCTGCTGGGATTGGCCGCGGCCCTGTTGGAGCTCGTGCCGGTCATCGGCCCGGCCGGTGTCGTGCTGCCTGTCGCCCTCGGATACGCTCTTGAGGGCGAGGCGGTCACGGCCCTAGGCCTTGCCGTGATGTGGGTGGCCCTTGTACTTGCTAGACAGTGGCTCGAACCGCACCTGCTAGGCGTGCAGTTGGGCCTTCACCCGCTGCCGGCCCTGATCGCGGTTTACGCGGCCGTGCAGCTCGTTGGTACCGCGGGGTTTCTCCTGGGACCGCTGGCTTTAATCGTCGCAAAAGCGTTCTTTGCCGCCGTTGACGGGTTCGCGCCGCCCCGGCACTAGTGCCGCTGCGGAATCGTGTAACGTTACTGTAGCACAGGGAATGGAAGGGGATGGAAAGAAAGAAGACCTCACCGTCCTGGACGGGACGAGTACTCATCGTACTCCGAAGGTGAGGTCTTCCATGGAACTCCTTCAACG
>LZRQ01000214.1 GCA_002159155.1 Firmicutes bacterium ZCTH02-B6 | reverse complement strand
TTGTACAGCAGTACTACCAGCGCGCTCCTTTCGTACCGCCGGAGGTGCTCACCCAGGTGCCCGTCGAGGACGCGGCCGTTATCGAGGGGTGGCTGCGGGAGCGACGGGGCGGAACCGTGCGGTTGCACGTGCCCCAGCGGGGCGAGAAGCGGCGCCTCATGGAGATGGTCGTGGAGAACGCTCGCCACATGCTCAAGGAACGGCTGGCCCAGGAGGCACGGCGCTCCGAAGAGGCCGAGCGGGCCATGGCGCATTTGGCCGAGGTGCTCGGGCTGCCATCGTTGCCGCAGCGCATCGAGGCGTTTGACATCTCCAACATCCAGGGCAATCAGGCCGTCGCGTCGATGGTCGTCTTTGAGGACGGGCAGCCGAAACCGTCGGACTACCGTCGCTTCAAGATCCGTACCAAGTCGACGCCCGACGACTTCGCGATGATGCGGGAGGCCGTGTACCGTCGCTTTCTGAGGGGATTGCGGGAGCAGGCGGAGGAAGTGGAGCAGCGCGGCTTCGCCGCGTTTCCCGACCTGGTCCTCATCGACGGCGGCAAGGGCCAACTCAACGCGGCTCGCGAAGTTATGCGGGAGCTGGGCGTTGAAGATATCCCCACGGTTTCACTGGCCAAGCAATTTGAGTTGGTCTTTGTGGAGGGCCGGCCGGATCCGGTTAATCTCCCCTGGGCGTCGCCGGGGCTCAAGCTGCTGCAGCGCATCCGGGACGAGGCCCACCGGTACGCCATTACCTATCACCGGCACTTGAGGGACCAGCGCACTTCCGAATCCGCGCTGGACCAGATCCCGGGCGTGGGGCCGCGGCGCAAACGGGAGCTCATCAAGCGTTTCGGTTCCGTGGCGGGTGTGCGGCGCGCGACCGTGGAGGAACTCGCATCCGTACCGGGCATTTCTCGTGCTCTTGCAGAGCGCATTCACCAGCACCTGAATGACTGAGGGCCGACGGCCGCGTGTCTCGACGTTCAAAGCGGGTTAGCGTCGGGCTTAGTCGTCACCAGTGTCCCCGCTTTACATCGGCTCGTGAACGTCCAAGTGCAAGCTGTCCGTTGACAGCCTCGCATTTTCCTCGTATGATTAAGCCAAGATATCAACAAATTGAAGGCGAGACATTGAAAACCACAAACCTTGCCTGAGAAGGTGATGGGGATGGCAGCCCGGAGGACCATCGGGCGCTGCCCGGTGTGCAATGACACCCTCGAAGTGCGGCGCCTGGAATGCGTCAACTGCGGCACTGTCGTGGAAGGGCGGTTCGCCCAATCCAAGTTCGACCGGCTTACCCCTGAGCAGCAGGAGTTCGTCGAGGTGTTCCTGCTGGCCCGGGGCAACATCAAGGAGGTTGAGCGAGTGCTGGGCATCTCGTACCCCACGGTTCGCAACCGGCTAGATGGGGTGCTGGAGGCCATGGGGCACAAAGTGGAGCGTGACAACTCGCCGGCCGCCGAACGCCGGGCCGAGATCTTGGCTGCCTTGGATCGCGGCGAGATCTCCGCGGCTGAGGCTATCAAAATGCTGAAAGGGTGAGAGCGGTGAGAGAGGAACGCCTGATGATTCTCACCATGCTGCAGGAGGGGAAGATCACCGCCGAGGAAGCGGCGGAGCTGCTTGAGGCGCTCTCGCGGACTGACGAAACCCATAAGGAAAAGACGGTATCAGACCGGGTGGCTGAAGTGGTGGAGCGGGTGGAGCAAGCCCGCGAACAGGTGGAGGAGAAGCTGCAGGCTGCCCGCCAGCGCATTGAGGAGGCGAGGGTCCGCGGCGAGCGCACCGGTGAGGAAATTATCCAGGGCCTTGAGGACGTGTTTGTCAACGTCGAGCGAGGCCTGTCCCGTGTCCTCGGCGAGTTGCCTGACACCGTGGGACGCTGGTTTGGGGTTTTCCGCCTTTGGCCCGAGCATACGGTGAACCAGGTGTACGAGGGCGATTTCCCGGCCGGCCTGTCCGAGGTCGACATTTCGGTGGCGACCCGAGACGGTTTCATCCGGATTGAAGGCGGCGACGGGCCTGGCTATCGCGTGGAAGTCATCAACCACGTGCGCGTCGACGACGCCGATTTGGCGGCGAAGCTCGCCGCCGAGGCGACCCGCTGGGAGGTGACCGAGCGCGGCTTCCGGTTAGTGGCCGCGGACAGGCGGGACGTGGAAGCTTCGGTGAAGGTGGTCCTTCCCAAGGGCCTAAGCTACCGGTTGGAGTGCCAGACCGCAGACGGGTCCGTGCGCTGCCGCAGCGTGCAGCTCACCAAGGCGCGGCTGACGACGGCGGACGGCAGCATCCGGCTGAACGGAGTAGAGGTGGAGGAACTGGAGGCGACTACCGCCGACGGCAGCATCCGCGTCTCCGGCGCGGTTGCTCGGGCCCGCTGTAGCACGGCCGACGGGTCCATCGAGGCGCGCTACGTGCCGGCTCGACCTGACGCAGCGGGAACGGTGCAGTGGGACTTGCGCACCAGCGACGGGCGGATCCGGGTCAGTCTCCCATCCGGCGACGACGTGGGCTACCAGCTGGATCTCGAAACCGCTGACGGCCGAGTGCGGGCGATGATCCCGGGCGTCGAGCAGCGGGTGGCAGGACGGCACACCTTGCGGGCGGAAACGCCGGGTTTCGATGAGAAGCGGCTGCGTTTCACCGTACGGGCGCGGACGGCCGACGGCTCCATTTTGGTCGGTCACGATGTCGTCCAGGACACCGACGTGAATGTGGAATAGGAGGGACGACCGATGACTGACGAACGCCTGCAAATTTTGCGCATGGTCCAGGAGGGCAAGGTATCGGCGGAGGAGGCCGCCAAGCTCCTGGAGGCGCTGGACGAGGGCAAGAGCACCGGAACGGGGGCGCCACGCCGGCGAAACCGTTTCCTCCGTGTGCGTGTGGTGGACGGTGAAAAGACAAAGGTCAATGTCAACCTGCCGCTAGAGCTGGCCTGGGTGGCGTTGCGGTTCATTCCCAAGGATGCCCTAAAGGTTGGCGATTCGGAACAGCCCCTCGACCCGGAGGAGCTCAAGCGGCTCCTGGAGCAGGGCCTTGAGGGCAAGATCATCGACGTGGAAGATAACGATGGGAAGACGCGGGTGGAGGTCGTCGTCGAATGAGCCCCCGGGCCAGCTTCCTGGTCGTGCAGGTGCGGCTCGACACGTGGCGGTGGCCCTTGGTCTTGCCGGTCCCGCTGTTTGTGCTGGAAGACGTGCTCGAGTCGTGCGCGCTGCTGGCCCGGTTGCTGGCCTGGATGGGCGTGCGGGTAGGGTGGCGGGGCACCCGGCGGCTGGCGCGCCTTGTGCCGGAAAGCCTGTTGGTGGAGGGCCTCAAATTGCCGGCAGCCGCCGTCCGGTGCTTGCGCGACCAGGGGCGTTTCACTCTGGCCGAGGTCAGGGATGGTCGTACGCTGGTGGCGGTGCGGCTGCTCTGAGGCTGCTCGTCCCGTGACGCACGGTCTGAGTTGGGAGGGAGGGAACCCATTGCCGTCGTGGCTGTTGCGCTGGCTGGTGAATACGCTGGCCCTGCTCCTGGCCGCGGCCGTGCTCAAGGGCGTGGAAGTCGACAGCGTCCTCGCGGGCATCGTCGCTGCGGCGCTGCTGGGGCTCGTCAACATCAGCGTCCGGCCAGTCTTGATCATTTTGACTTTGCCCGTGAATCTCCTTACGCTTGGCTTGTTTACGCTGGTCATCAACGCCTTGATGCTGATGCTGGTGGCGTGGCTTGTGCCCGGTTTCCACATCGCCGGTTTCGGCGCGGGATTGGCGGCCGCCCTGTTGTTAGCCATCGTGAGTGCTCTTGTGAGCTGGTTTATGCCGGGCCGCTGGTACGTGTACCGGTGGCGCTGAACACTGGTTGGCCTGTTTCTTACGGCAGGTACGGGGGTCCGCTCGTCGGAAAGTTCACAGCAGCCGGCAGGACACGGGCGGCGGTGAGCCGAATGGTTATTTTCGGCGGCTGTGCACTTTTTCGCCGAAGGAAAGGGGTTGGAGCGTTGGCAAGGGTAGTGCTGGAAAATGTCACCAAGCGGTACGGCAACGTCGTGGCGGTCAATAATGCCAACCTCGTCATCGAGGACGAGGAGTTTGTCGTCCTGGTCGGGCCTTCAGGATGCGGCAAGTCCACGACTTTGCGTATGATCGCCGGCCTGGAGGAGATTTCGGAGGGCAACATCTACATCGGTGATCGGCTCGTCAACGACGTGCCCCCGAAAGACCGGGACATCGCGATGGTGTTCCAAAACTACGCCCTCTACCCCCACATGAACGTGTACGACAACATGGCCTTCGGCTTGAAGCTCCGCAAGTTCCCGAAGGATGAAATCGACCGGCGCGTCCGGGAAGCCGCCCGCATGCTGGGCATTGAACACCTCCTGGACCGTAAGCCCAAGCAGCTCTCGGGCGGCCAGCGGCAGCGGGTGGCGGTCGGGCGTGCCATCGTGCGGGAGCCGGCCGCGTTTCTGATGGACGAACCGTTGTCTAACCTGGACGCCAAGCTCCGCGTGCAGATGCGGGCCGAGCTGAGCAAGTTGCACAACCGCCTGCGCACGACGACGATCTATGTCACCCATGATCAAACGGAAGCGATGACCATGGGCGACCGCATCGTGGTCATGAAGGACGGCTTTATCCAGCAGGTGGGCGCACCGCTGGAGATCTATGAGAATCCGAACAATGTGTTTGTGGCCGGCTTCATCGGCAGCCCGGCGATGAACTTCCTCAACGCAGTGCTGCGCCGGGACGGCGACGACGTGGTCGTTGACTGCCAGGCCTTCAAGGTCAAGGTGCCCCAGAGCAAGCTGCAAAAGCATGCGCGGATCCTCGAATACCTCGACAAGCGGGTCATTTTTGGGATTCGCCCGGAAGACATCAAGGACGCGCATTTGCTGCCTGAGGAGGAGCGGCAGCAGGCCATCACGGCCAAAGTGGATGTGACGGAGCCGATGGGCGCCGAGGTGTACGCCTACTTCTCCGTGGGCGAACACACCTTCATCGCCCGGCTCGATTCGGCTACCAAGGCTAGGGACGGCGAACCGCACCAGGTCGTCTTTAACATGGAGAAGATGCACCTGTTCGACGCCGACACGGAGCTGGCCATCCGCTGAAGGACTCGGCAGCCGTGGGGTAGCCGACGCCGTGCGGGAGCCGGTTACCTGCTGACGGAGCGCGGGGGTGTTGCCATGGACTTGTCGCAGCGCCGGCCGGAAGACGTCATTCCGTTTGCCCTCACCGTCGTCGCATCAGTTATCGTAGTGTTGCTCATCAGCGGGAGCATCCAGGCGGTCAGCCTGGCGGAGCAGTGCACGCC
>LZRQ01000213.1 GCA_002159155.1 Firmicutes bacterium ZCTH02-B6 | reverse complement strand
CCTACACACCGCTACATTATCTGAACCTTTTCGACTTACATCATCACTTTTCGTAACCGCCGCCAGCCGGTAGATCCGGTCGTAACACCCTTTGGTGGTGCGCGCCAACGCGGGTACGCCGGGCCCGCGCGCCCTGACCCAGCGGCCCCCCCGAGAACAGACAAACGCGTATAGCTTCTGAAGATTTTCGCTCTCCTGCCAGGTTCTCCTCCACGCACGGAGCCGGCGACGCACGATCCACGCGGGAAGAGCCAAAATCAGGAGAAAGGTCCCGTCGCCAAACGGGACCTGGGGCCAGCAGGAAAGCGCCGTGAGGGGGCAAATATCTTACAGCGCCTAAGAATCGAGCCGGAGGCCGAGCCATCCGGCCCGGAATCCCCCAAAGGGACAACGGTTTCGACGCCGATCCCCACCCCCCCAGGCACCGGAACCGAGCCCCTGCGGGGGATTCTTATCATTGCGAACGCGACGCGAGCGACTCGGGACCGTTCGCCCGCCCGGCACCGGGTCGCTCAACCGTCTGGAGACTGGCCATTTGGCCGTCTGTTGACTGGATCGCTCGGTGGTCTGGATATGAGGTTGGCTAGCCCTTGTGGTCGATAAAGCGGGGTTCAGAATCGGACGCGGCGTCGGGTTTCTGGTAAGCCCGGGTGGCGCGCCGCGCGGCTTGGGTCTGAGTAATGTCGGCACGCAAACTGAGTAGACGGTCCCTCAGCATCGCCTCGGTTGCACCCTCTACCGACTGCAGCTCCTGCATGACGGTGCGCAGCTCTTCGAGCAGTTGCGGCAAACCCGCCACGGCTTGCGAGAACGCAGGGTCTGCGACGCGGCCCACCGCCTGCTGCAACTGACTCAACGTCGGCTCCTTTGTGCCGACGAAAGCTGCCAGGCCACGCCGGCATGCCTGGACGCGCTGTTCCATATCCTGCAGCCGGCCTGTGATGGCTTCCTTGTTGGCGTGAACGCGCAGGAACTCGTCCAGATCTTCACTCTGCAAGTGCTGCTGCGCTCGCCGGGCCAACGCCAGCCATTCCCTGTAGGCCTCCAATTGCGCGGCGTACGCGGCCACCAAATCCGCAGCGAGCCGGCCTGCGGACTCAGGCCCGGTCGTGACCTCCACCGCCGGCCCCCCCTTCGCCGCGGGCGATCTGGGCCCAGGCGTCCCGAAGTTCGGTCAGGAGGCCGATCACCTCCTGCAGAGGCGCGGCGTCCTTGCGGACGTTGCCTTCCACCAGCCGGCGATGGATATAGTCATAGAGCTGCGCGAGATTGGCGGCGATCTCGCCCGCTTGTGGGTCCAACGCCCGGTCCAGCTCGGAGATGATGTCCTGAGCCCGGACCAGCGAGCGGTGCGCCTCTTCAAAGTCCGCGGCTTCGATGGCCGCGACGCCCTGGCGAATGAAGCGGATCGCGCCGTCGTACATCATGACCACCAGGTCGGCCGGGTTGGCCGTCCGCACCTGCGTGGTTTTATACTGCTGTGCCGCCTGTTTGGCGTAAACTGCAGCGTACATCCCCGACTCCCCCTAGTTCAGGCGCGCTTGTTACCGCCCGCGAGCCTGATACGCTGCGAATGCACTCAATTGCTGGAGCTGTGCCGACAGCCATGCGGACTGCGTTTGGAACGCGGCCAGCACCTCTTCGAGCCTCACAAACTGCCGCCGCAAGGTCTCTTCCCGCAGCTCCAGCCGGGCCTCCAGCCTTTCGATGCTGCGGTCGATGTCCTTCATGCGGGCGTCAAACATCGCCTGCCGCGACGCCAGCAACCCTTCGTTGGACCGCAGCCACTGCTCAAGCTCCTTGCCCATGCGGACAGCCACACCGTTGAAGCCGTCGCCGTCCTCCGCGTCGGCGGCAAACAAGCGATAGACCGCTTCCGGATTTTCCGCAAGCGCGGCCCGCAGCTTGGCTTCGTCCAGCGTCATCGTGCCGTAGCGGTCCACGCTGATGCCGATCATCGCCAGTTGGTTGTACGGTCCCCCGGCGTCCACCCGGGCGGTGGCCAACTGGCGCAACTGCGACTGGATCCGGCCCAAGAGCACGTCGCCCTGGAGCACCGCGCCATCGGTAGTCTTTTCCTTGATAAAGTTTTGGACCGAGTTGTACTGGTCAACAAATGCCTTAACCCGCTCGATGACCCGGTTGACGTCGTGCTGAATCTCAATGGCGGCGGAGCCTTCCGCCTTCAGGGTAAACGTAACGCCTTCGATGACGTCGGAAATCGTGTTCGTATCGCGGTAGATGTCGAGCCTATCGACCTTGATGTGGGCGCACTGAGCCTCTTGAAGAAGTTCGTACAGGATCTCGTCGTTCTCGCCCAAAATCGCCAGGTCCTTTAGGACATCGACGTCGCCGCTGAACTCAATCTTTTTGTTGGTCACATCGGCCTGCAGCACTAGGCGCCCGTCGATGATCTTGGCCGTCACGCCGGCGTCTGCATCGTTGATCTTTTGAACGATGTCGGCCAGCGTGTCGCCTTTCTCGACCGTAACGGTCCCGCTCTTGTCGCCAACCTGGATGGTAAAAGTGCCGCTGGTGCCGATGGCCTCATCCGCGGCCAACTGGCGGCCGGAGGCGATACGGTGCGCCTGGGCCAGTTGTTCGACCTCGATCCTGTAACTCCCCGGCGTCGCCGCCGTGCCTGCAGACACGCTCACGACGTTGGCGTCGGACGACGTGGCCGTCCGGTTTAAGAACGTGCTCGAGAGGCGCAGATCAGAGAGCCGGCTCGAAAGGTTGTTGAGCCGTGTGTTGATGTCGCGCCAAGCATCCCTCTGCTGTTGCAGCGTCGTCTTGCGCTGCTGCAGTTGCGTGATGGGACGCCGCTCCAAAGCCATAACGGCCTCGATCCACGCATCGGTGTCGAGGCCGGACGCAATCCCCGTGATGTACATTCCCATAACCGCTCACCCCCAGTGCGCGGCGAAACCGCCTGCGCACATTGCCCCTACGAAAGACGCGTGCCCTTCGCGAGGGGCCCAGTCCAAATGCTGTCTTACGCCCATTCGTCGATCAACAGGCCGATCAACTTCTGCAGCTGGCCGACCAGGTCCAAGATCTTCTCGGGCGGGATCTCCCGGATGACTTCCCCGGTTTCCTTATCGATGACCTGGACGTAAATCCGCTCGGTCTCCTCGTGGACCAAAAACTTGAGTCGCCTGTCCACGGCCTCCAGGGTGCGGTTGAGCCCATCCGCGATGCGCTCGAGCGCCGTCCGCTCGTAGATAGGCTTGTTGTCCTCGGTATGCGCCGAAGAGTGCGGCCGATCCTGGGGCCGCGGCTGCGGCGGCTGAATGGCCGAAGCGGCGTATAGGCGCTGCTGAGAGCCTTGGCTCCAGGCGACGCTCCCTACCGACGACACTTCCGGAACCCGCACGGGCCTCACCTCTCGTCCGGTCGGCAACCGTTTCCGCCGGTGGCCTGAGGATAGTCTCCTTTATTCATGTTCGGCGGTGGCGGCGCAATCCTTTAGTGGCATCCGCCTGCCGGCTGGGCGGACCACGGTTTGGCTCCTGTTCAACAGAGCAGGGAACCATTGCGGTCGTGTCGAATCGTGTATCAAATTCTCGCTCAACGGGCGCTAGGCGTCCAAAATTTCATTTCAGGAGGGTCTGTTTTTGAAGGGTCTCAGATCTAGTCGTGCTCCGTTTGGGTCTCGTCTCGTGTTCGGCGTGGGGCTGGTGGCCGCCCTCGCAGCCCTGCTGATCATGGGCGGCGGGCTTGCCCTGGCGCAGCAGACGGTCGTCATCGGCATGCTCGGGCCCTTGAGCGGCGACTACGCGACCTACGGCGTGAGCGTCGCCAACGGCGTCGAGCTCGCCATCAACGAGGCCAATGCCTCCGGCAATTATAGCTACCGCTTTGTGCTGCAGAAGGAAGACACCCGCGGCGACCAGGTCCAGGCGCTCAATGCCATGAACAAGCTCATTGAGCTCGACCGGGTCACCGCCATTGTCGGCGCGGTCCTGAGCGGCGAGACGCTGACCGCGGGCCCCATCGCCCAGGACGAGGGCGTGCCGTTCATCACGCCGTCGGCCACCGCTCCGGCCGTGTCGGAGATCGGCGACTATGAGTTCCGCAACGTGATCACGGACGACATGCAGGCGGCCCAGATGGCCGAGTATGCGGTCAATAGCCTGGGCCTGCGGCGCTTCGCCATCCTGTATGCCAACAACGACTACGGCCTGGCCTTGCGGCGCGCCTTTGAGGCAGGCGTGCGCGCCAACGGCGGCGAGGTCGTGGCCATCGAGTCTTACCTCGACGGCGACAGCAACTTCAGCGCTCAGCTGACCAACATCGCCGCCCAGAACCCCGAAGGCCTCTACATCGGCGGCTACTACACCGAGGCCGCGAAGATCGCCCAGCAGGCGGCCTTGCAGGGCCTCAAGGTGCGGCTCATGGGTGCGGACGGCTTTGACTCGCCCGAGCTGATCAATTTGGGCGGTGCGGCGGTCGAAGGTGCCCTCTTCACCTCGGGCTTCTACAACGGCACGCAGGATCCGCTGGCCGCGGAGTTCGTGCGCAAGTACGAGGCGGCTTACGGCAGCAAGCCTGACATGTTTGCGGCCAATGCGTATGACTCCGCCCGGATCATCATCGAGGCCATCCAGGCGGTTGGTCCCAACCGGGCTGCGGTGCGCGACTGGATCGCGAACGTGAAGGACTTCCCGGGCGTCACCGGCGTCACCACCTTCGCGGAGAACGGCGACGCGGTCAAGCCGCTGTACATCCTGCGGGTCGAGAACGGCCAGTTCGTCCAGGAGCGGTAACGGCTTTCTTCTCCGGCGGCGGTGCTCGAGAAGGGTGCCGCCGCTGGAAACAATCCTGGTTTACACGCCCGCAACCGAGCAGGTATGATGGGAAAAAGGGCTGGGTGGCGCCCGGCAGTGGACGGGCGTCCACCCTTCTCCTTTGTCGATTTCGAAACACTTTACCCTGCAACGCCAACAGGTCATATTGGCACATCTCGAACCACCGGCCTAGCGGGGCATATCGCAACGCAGGGATGCCGTCGAACGGGGTGCGCTCTTGTTCGGACAACAGCTGATCAACGGGCTTGTAACGGGCAGCACCTACGCCCTGATCGCCCTGGGGTACACCATGGTGTACGGTGTGCTCCAGCTGATCAACTTCGCCCACGGCGAGATCTACATGGTCGGCGCCTTCGCAGGGTTGCTTTTGGTCACGGTGGCCAACTTGCCGTTCCCGCTGGCGCTCTTGGCGGCCATGGCCGTGACCGCGCTGTTGGGCGTCACCATCGAGTTCATTGCCTACCGGCCGCTGCGGCGCTCGTCGCGCCTGTCGGTGCTGATC
>LZRQ01000212.1 GCA_002159155.1 Firmicutes bacterium ZCTH02-B6 | reverse complement strand
GGCCGCACCCGGTCGGGCGGGCTATCTCGGCTGATGCACCGGGTCATCTCTGGCGCTACTGGCTGACACACCTCGGACCGGCTTCGTGCCCCAGAGGGCTTGACTCAGACCCGGCCCATAGAGCCGTTTGACGGATGGGGGCCTCCCTGTTAAAATAAGAGACGTGCCCGTGGCGCAACGGTAGCGCAAGGGACTTTTAATCCCTGGGTTGTGGGTTCGAATCCCACCGGGCACACCAATCTGCGGCCCCGCGACCAGTGCGGGGCTGTCGTTTTGCCTGTGGGACCGGTTGATCGCCCCAAGTCTGGCAGGCTATACTGGAAGCACGGGCGAGAGTGGCGGAATTGGCAGACGCGCCAGACTTAGGATCTGGTGCCCTGCGGCGTGGGGGTTCGAGTCCCCCCTCTCGCACCAGAGCAGGCGGCGTTCGTGGGAGCACGAACCCCGCCTTTTCCTTTGTTGACAGCGGGATCCGCCTGGGGGATAATTTCAGGAGTGGGATCCGCCGGGATCCGTCGTTTCGGATACGGCCTGCGCCGTGACGCTTGTGCCAGGGAGGACGTCTCATGAACACCCGTGTGGAGCGGTTGTCGGGTCACCCGGCCCGGGTTGTACTGGAAGTCGAAGTGGAGCCCGAGCGGGTGGAACGCACCGTCGATGCCGTTTATCGCCGGATTGTGCGGCAAGTGCGCATTCCCGGGTTCCGGCCTGGGAAAGCTCCTCGCCCGATCGTGGAGATGCATCTGGGTAAGGATGCGCTATACGTGGAAGCCGTGGACGAACTGGTGCCCCAGGCGTACCGGGAGGCGGTGCGGGCGGCCAATATCGAGCCGGTGGCTCAGGCCAAGATAGACATCATCGACTTTGGTGCCGGCAAACCGCTCAAGTTCAAGGCCGAGGTCGATGTGAAACCCGACGTGCAGCTCGGGCAGTACCGCGGCCTTGCTGTGGAGAAGCGAGTTCGCAAGGTGACCGAGAAGGACGTGGATGAGGTCATCGATGCCTTGCGGGAGCAGTTTGCGGAATTGGTGGCCGTCGACAAGGAAAAAGTTGAACCCGGCGACTACGCCGTCGTCGATTTTGAGGGGCACATCGACGGCCAGCCTTTCCGGGGCGGGGCCGGCAAGGGCGAGATTCTCCGCGTTGGTGATGAAGGCATCCTGCCCGCCTTTAGTGAGCAGCTGGTCGGGATGGCGCCCGGCGAAGAGCGGGAGTTCGACGTTACGTTCCCTGAGGGAGCCAGGGAAGACTTGGCTGGTAAGACGGCCAAGTTCCGGGTACGCCTGCTCGAGATCAAGCAGCGCCGGGTCCCCGAGGCGGACGATGAGTTTGCCAAAGATCTGGGGGAGTTCGAGACCATCGCCCAACTGAGGGACGACCGGCGCAAGCGATTGGAGGAAGCCGCGGAACAGGCCGCCGAGGCGGAGATGCGGGACAAGCTGCTGGAGCAGGCGGTCAACAACGCACAGGTTGAGCTGCCTCCGGTGATGGTGGAGCGGGAGCTCGTCCGCATGAAAGACGAGTTTGAGTACAGTCTCTGGGCGCGGGGCTTGACGCTGGAGCGTTACCTCCAGGCCAGCGAGCAGACGGAGGAAGAGCTGCTTGAGCGCTTGCGGCCGAGTGCTGCGCAACGGGTCAAGTCGGAACTGGTGTTGGAGGCCATTGCCAAGGCCGAGCAGTTGGAGCCCACCGAGGAGGAGATCAACCGACGGTTGCAGGAGTTGTTCGCCTCGGTGCAGGATGCCAAGGAGCGAGAGCGGCTCATGGCTGACGAGGACAACCGCGCTGGCGTGCGGGATAGCCTGCGGCGGGCCAAAGCGATGGACTTCCTTGTTGAGCAGGCCAACGTGACCGTCGTTCAGGTGGATCCCGGCGAGGCGCCCTCGGAGGGGCCGGAGACCGGAGGACAGGTGTCAGAGGCTACGGAGTCGGAGGCCGCCCAGGCGGAAACCGGCGCCGCGGCTGAGCAGGAATCTTCTGCGCGGTCGGAGTAAGCCCAAGCGAGCGCACGAGAATTTTCCAAGGGGCGCGGCGAACGGCCGGGGAAGAATGCATGGGGCAACCGCCGTTCAGCGTGCCGTGCCCCGCAGCATATATTGGGGCCAGGGAAGGTGGAGGACGTCCATGAGCGTGCTGGTGCCGATCGTGGTGGAGCAGACTAACCGGGGTGAGCGGGCGTACGACATTTACTCCCGCCTGCTCAAGGACCGGATCGTCTTTCTCGGCGGGCCGATCGATGACCACGTCGCCAATCTCGTCATCGCTCAGCTCCTGTTCCTCGAATCGGAGGACCCGGAGAAGGACATCCATCTGTACATCAACAGCCCCGGCGGGATCGTCTACGCAGGATTGGCCATCTATGATACCATGCAGTACATCCGGCCGGACGTCTCCACTATCTGCGTAGGCATGGCCGCCAGCATGGCTGCCGTGCTGCTGGCGGCCGGCGCTAAGGGCAAGCGGTTCGCCTTGCCCTACTCCCGCGTGATGATTCACCAGCCGCTGGGCGGGGCCAGGGGACAGGCCACCGAAATCGAGATCGAAGCACGCGAAATTCTACGCATCAAGCACACCCTCAACGACATCCTGGCCAGGCATACCGGCCAGCCGCTGGAGCGGATCGAGCGGGATACCGACCGCAACTTCTACATGTCCGCAGAGGAGGCCCTGGAGTACGGCATTCTCGACGGCGTGTTGCGGGAGCGACCGAAGCCGTCCACAACCACGAGGTGATACAATGTTCAAATTCGGCGACGAGAAGGGCCAGCTGAAGTGCTCCTTCTGCGGCAAGGCCCAGGAACAGGTCAAGAAGCTGATCGCCGGCCCCGGGGTCTACATCTGCGACGAATGCATTGAGCTGTGCAACGAGATCATCGAGGAAGAGCTGCACGAGGACGTCGACGTGGAGCTGGGCAATGTTCCCCGGCCCAAGGAGATCAAGGAGATCCTGGACCAGTACGTGGTGGGCCAGGAGGCGGCCAAAAAGGCATTGTCCGTGGCCGTCTACAACCACTACAAGCGCATCAACTCAGGCGTGCGCGCCGACGACGTGGAGCTGCAAAAGAGCAATATCTTGCTGCTCGGCCCGACGGGCTCGGGCAAGACGTTGCTGGCACAAACGCTCGCCCGCATCCTCAACGTGCCATTTGCCATCGCCGATGCCACGTCGTTGACCGAAGCGGGCTACGTGGGCGAGGACGTGGAGAACATCCTGCTCAAGCTGATCCAGGCGGCCGACTACGACGTGGAGAAGGCCGAGCGGGGCATCATTTACATCGACGAGGTGGACAAGATCGCCCGCAAGTCCGAAAACCCGTCCATTACCCGGGATGTTTCGGGCGAAGGCGTCCAGCAGGCGTTGCTCAAGATCCTAGAGGGCACCGTGGCCAGCGTCCCGCCGCAAGGCGGCCGCAAGCATCCGCACCAGGAGTTCATCCAGATCGATACGACCAACATCCTCTTTATCTGCGGCGGTGCCTTTGACGGCCTGGAAAAGATCATCGAGCGGCGCATCGGCCAAAAGGGCATCGGGTTTGGCGCGGAGATCAAGACCCGCGAAGAAAAGCCCATTGGTGAGCTCTTGCGGCAAGTCATGCCGGAGGATCTGCTCAAGTTCGGCATGATCCCGGAGTTCATCGGGCGCCTGCCCATCGTGGCGGCGCTGGACGCCCTCGATGAGGACGCGCTGGTGCGCATCCTCATCGAACCCCGCAACGCCTTGGTGAAGCAGTTCCAGAAGTTCTTTGAGATGGACGGGGTGGAGCTGGAGTTCACCGAGGGAGCTCTCAGGGCCATTGCCCGCAAGGCGTTGGAGCGCGGCACAGGTGCCCGCGGCCTGCGATCGATTGTCGAGGGTATCCTCCTGGATGTCATGTACGACATTCCTTCCCGGGACGACGTGATCAAGTGCGTCGTCGACGAGGCTTGCGTGACCGAAGGCAAGGCGCCCACCCTGGTGCGGGTTGAGCGCAAGGCCAAGAAGAAAGAAGAGTCTGCCTGACCGGATCGCGCCGTTGCGTGACGGGTGAGAGGAGCCGGGAACCCAGCGTTTCCGGCTCCTTTTTGATTGGCGCTCCCTCCCGCCGGGTATACTGATCGCGTCCTTTGCTGGGGGAGGGAGGCGCGACGATGATGGACATCATGGGCGTCTTTGGTCTTGTCAATTTCTTCTTTGCCGTCGTCATCGGCCTATACTTCCTCAACCTGCTCCGGGCCCAGCATATCAGCCGAGCGGCCATCGACCGCGAGGCCCGCAAAGAACTGGAAAAGCTCAACCGCCTCAAGCAGATCTCCCTGACGGAACCGCTGGCCGAAAAGACGCGCCCGGCTTCGCTGGACGATATCATCGGCCAGGAGGAGGGGCTAAAGGCGCTCCGGGCAGCCTTGTGCGGGCCCAACCCCCAGCACGTGATCATTTATGGGCCGCCGGGCGTGGGCAAGACAGCTGCCGCGCGGGCCGTGCTGGAGGAGGCCAAGCGCAACCCGTTGTCGCCGTTTAAGAGCGATGCGCAGTTCGTGGAGGTGGATGCGACCACTGCCCGCTTTGACGATCGCGGCATCGCGGACCCGCTGCTAGGATCGGTGCATGACCCCATTTACCAGGGGGCAGGTCCGTTAGGCCAGGCGGGAATCCCGCAGCCCAAGCCCGGCGCGGTGACCAAGGCTCACGGCGGGATCCTCTTCATCGACGAGATCGGCGAGCTGCACCCCATCCAAATGAACAAGCTGCTCAAGGTGCTCGAAGACCGGCGGGTGTTTCTGGAAAGCGCCTACTACAGCTCCGAGGATACCAACATCCCGCCCCACATCCATGAGATCTTTCAAAAGGGCCTTCCAGCGGACTTCCGGCTCGTTGGCGCGACGACCCGAATGCCCCACGAGATCCCCCCAGCCATTCGCTCCCGCTGCCTCGAGATCTTCTTCCGCGCTCTCACGCCCGGTGAAATTCGGATCATCGCCGCCAACGCTGCCGCCAAAATCAACTTCCCCATGGACGAGGACGCTCTGGACGTTCTCCAATGCTACGCCCAAAACGGGCGGGAAGCGGTCAACATGGTCCAGATCGCCGCGGGGGTCGTACAGACCGAAGGGCGCCAGCGCATCACCCGGCAGGACATCGAGTGGGTCATCAACAGCGGCCAATACGCCCCCCGCCCGGAACGGCGCGTCCCCGACGCACCTCAGGTGGGCTGCGTCAACGGCCTGGCGGTCGCCGGCCCCAACCAGGGACTGCTGATTGAGGTGGAGGCGTGTGCGATCCCCGTTGAGCCGGGCCGCGGCCGGCTGATCGTTACGGGGATCATGGAAGAAGAGGAGATGGGCGGGCCCGGTGTGACCATGCGCCGCCGCAGCATGGCCCGCAGCTCTCTGGACAACGTGCTCACCGTGCTGCGCAAGCACTTGGGCGTCCGGCCGGACGATTACGACATCCACG
>LZRQ01000211.1 GCA_002159155.1 Firmicutes bacterium ZCTH02-B6 | reverse complement strand
GCTACAACGGCCGGTTGTACGCCATCTTCTTGTCCGCGGACCTAAAGAGCCTCGTCTGGTACAACCCCAAGGAATTCGCCGCCCGGGGCTATGCGGTTCCCACGACGTGGGATGAGCTGCTGGCCTTGTCCCGGCGCATCGCGGCTGATGGCGGAAAGCCGTGGGTCATCGGCCTTGAAAGCGGCGCCGCCAGCGGATGGCCCGGAACGGACTGGATTGAAGACATCCTGCTGCGCATCGCTGGCCCGGAGGTTTATGACCAGTGGGTCAATCACGAGATTCCGTGGACTCACCCTGCGGTGAAGCGGGCGTTTGAGATCTTTGGCGAAATCGTCCGCAACAGCGACTTCGTGTATGGCGGCACCACCTACGCCTTGGCGACCAATTTCGGCGACGCGCCGCGGGAACTGTTCACGAGCCCGCCCAACGCCTTCATGCATCGCCAGGCCACCTTTATCCAGAGCTTCATCTTGCAGCACTATCCGGATCTCGTGCCCGGCGAGGACTTCGCGTTTTTCGCCCTGCCGTCCATCGACCCGCAGTTTGGGACGCCCGCCATGGGCGCCGGCGACATCGTCGGCATGCTGCGGGACACGCCCGAGGCGCGGGCGCTCATGCGCTACTTGGCTTCGCCCGGAGCTCAGCAAATCTGGGTGGCCGAGCTCGGCAAGCTGTCGGCCAACCAGCGCGTGAATCCCAACGCCTATCCGGATGCCCTCACGCGGGCGGCGGCGGAGATCCTGGTCAACGCTGACGTGTTCCGTTTCGACGGGTCTGACTTGATGCCGGCCGCGGTCGGCTCGGGCGCCTTCTGGGAAGGGATCCTCATGTACGTCGGCGGCGAGGATCTCGACAGCGTCCTTGAGTACATCGAGTCGGTCGCGCAGGATGCCTACGGGAACTGACCCGTTGACGGGCTGTCCCAGCATGACTGCCGCGATCGTATCGACAAGCTGAGACTCTGACGACAAGGCCGGGAGCCTGCTGCATGAGCGGGTTTCCCGGCCTTGTCATGAGGGAAGGAGGGTCGGCATGCGGGGGGAGAAGCCGTGGGCAGCCTTGTTTGTCGGGCCTGCAGTCTTGCTCGTCAGCTTCTATCTCGTGCTGCCCACCCTGCATACCGTCTATCTGAGCTTCTTTGACCGCAACTCCCGGAACTTCGTCGGCCTCGACAATTACCGCTATCTATTTACCAACGCCTCGGTGCAGGCGGCGTTCCGCAACAACCTGTTGTGGCTGGTGGTCTTCACGGCCGGCACCGTGCTCTTGGGGCTGCTGCTCGCGGTGCTGCTGGACCGAGTGCGGTATGAGGCGGTTGCCAAGTCCATCATCTTCCTGCCGATGGCCATTTCCTTCGCCGGGGCCGGCGTCATCTGGCGGTTCATGTATGCCTACAGGCCGGAAGGGGCCGCGCAAATCGGCTTGTTGAACCAGCTGGTCGTTGCGCTTGGCGGGAGTCCACGGGCGTGGCTCATCGAACAGCCATGGGTCAACAACCTGGCCCTGATCGGCGCGGGCGTCTGGATTTGGACCGGGTTTTGCCTCGTCATCCTGTCGGCCGCGTACAAGGGCATCCCCAGGGACATGCTGGAAGCGGCCCGTGTAGACGGCGCCAATGAGCTGCAAGTATTCCGCCATATCAGCCTGCCGCAGCTTTACCCGACGTTGGCCGTCGTTACCACCACCATGATCATCAACGTGATGAAGGTCTTTGACATCGTGTACGTGATGACCAACGGCCAGTTTGGCACCGAGGTGCTGGCCAACCGGATGTACAAGGAGATGTTCCAGTTCCGTCATTTCGGCCGGGCCAGCGCGGTGGCGGTGGTGCTGTTGGCGGTGGCCACGGTGGTCATGGTCATCAACATCCGCCGCTTCCGGGAGGAGGAGGGACGATGAGCCGCGTCACGCCGGGATCCGTCATGTCTCGGGCTTTGCTGCACCTAATCATCGTGCTCTTGTGCCTCGTGTGGCTCCTGCCCACACTGGGGCTTCTGGTGAGCTCGTTCCGCCCGGCCCACGCCGTGTCGAGTTCTGGCTGGTGGACCGTGTTTGCCACCCCCTTTGACTTGACCCAGTACACCCTGGACAACTATCGCCACGTGCTCTTCCAAGACGGCATGGCGCGAGCGTTTCTCAACAGCTTGATCATCACGGTGCCGAGCACCGCACTTCCGGTGCTAGTCGCGGCCCTGGCGGCGTTTGCTTTCGCGTGGCTCCGTTTCCCCGGGCGCGAGGTGCTGCTGCTGGTGGTCGTGGGGCTTCTGGTGGTGCCGCTGCAAACAACCTTTATCCCGATATTGCGCCTCTACAGCCAGTGGGGGGCGGTGGGCACCTTCGCAGGGCTGTGGTTGGCCCACACCGGCTACGGGCTTCCTTTTGCCATCTACCTCTTGCGCAACTTCTTCGCGGCGCTGCCGCGGGACTTGTTCGAGTCCGCGTACATCGACGGCGCTTCGCCCTGGACGGCCTTCTGGCGGCTGGCGCTGCCCATGTCCACGCCAGCGCTGGCGTCGCTGGTTATCTTCCAATTTTTGTGGGTATGGAACGACCTGCTGGTGGCGCTGATCTACGCGGGCGGCACCCAGGAGGTAGCGCCCTTGACGGTGCGCCTGAGCACTTTGGTGGGATCCTACGGGCAAGAGTGGCACGTGCTGACCGCGGCCGCCTTCGTCACCATGTTCGTGCCCCTGGTCGTTTTCTTTGCCCTGCAGCGCTATTTCGTGCGCGGCATCCTGGCGGGAGCCGTGAAGGGGTGAGCGGGCGCCCGAGAGGGAATGGCGATCCCGCCGCCGAACTACCAGAAATAACCTACGGTAGGGGAGTCTGGACATGGCCATGTGGCGGGAAGAGGCCCTGGAGTACCATCGCCGGGGCCGTCCAGGGAAACTCGAAATCAAGATCACGAAGCCGACGAGCACCCAGCGGGACTTGTCTCTTGCGTACTCGCCCGGCGTGGCTGAGCCGGTGCGAGCCATCCACGCCGACCCCCACGACGCGTTTCAGTACACGGCCAAAGGCAATTTGGTGGCGGTTATCTCCAACGGCACCGCGGTGCTGGGTTTAGGGAACGTCGGGGCGCTGGCGGCCAAGCCCGTGATGGAAGGAAAGGGCGTACTCTTCAAGCGCTTTGCCGACATTGACGTGTTTGACCTAGAGATCGACTGCACCGACCCCGATGAACTGGTTCGGATCGTGAAGTCGCTGGAGCCCACGTTCGGCGGTATCAACCTCGAGGACATCAAGGCGCCGGAGTGCTTCGTCATCGAGGAACGGTTGCGGGAGATCATGGAAATCCCGGTATTCCACGATGACCAGCACGGTACGGCCATCATCGCCGGTGCGGGGCTCATCAACGCCCTGGCGTTGGTGGGCAAGGACATCGGGGCAGTCAAAGTCGTCATCAACGGTGCGGGCGCATCTGGCATCGCGTGCGCGAAGTTCTTCCTAGAGCTCGGCGTCAAACGGGAAAACTTGTGGCTGTGCGACAGCCAGGGCGTCGTGCGGGTCGGGCGTGAACAAGGCATGAATCCGTACAAAGCAGCCTTTGCTCAAGAGACTGACTTGACGACGCTTGAGGAAGTCCTGAGGGACGCGGACGTCTTTGTCGGACTGTCAGTGGCTGGCGCCGTAACCCCGGAGATGCTTAAGTCCATGGCCGACCGGCCCATCGTGTTTGCCCTGGCCAATCCAGATCCCGAGATCTCCTATGACGAAGCCAAAGCGGCGCGGCCTGACGCCATCGTGGCCACCGGCCGTTCCGATTTTCCCAATCAGGTCAACAACGTCTTAGGTTTCCCGTTCATTTTCCGGGGCGCCTTGGACGTGCAGGCGCGCACGATCAACGAGGCGATGAAGGTTGCCGCCGCCCGGGCTTTGGCGGAACTGGCGCGCCAGCCAGTGCCGGACGTCGTTCTGCGGGCGTATGGCCTGGAACAGCTGCGTTTCGGGCCCGACTATATCATCCCCAAGCCGCTTGACCCGCGCGTGCTGCTCTGGGTGGCGCCGGCGGTCGCCCGCGCGGCGATGGAGACCGGAGTGGCCCGGGTGCAGCTGGACTTGGACGAATACGTGGAGCGGCTGGAAGCCCGGTTTGGCAAGGGCAGGGAGATCCGGCGGTTCATCCTCCACAAGGCGGCGACGGATCCGAAACGGGTCGTGTTCGCCGAAGGGGAGCGGGCGCGGATTATCCGGGCGGCCGCCATCGTGCAACAGGAAGGCATCGGTCGTCCTATACTCGTGGGCCGGCCCGAGGTCGTGCGGGCTAAAGCCCGCGAGCTGGGCGTACCGGTTGATCTGGAGATCGTCGAACCGTCGCAGCACCCGCGGCTTGAGGAGTACATCCAGCACTACTACCAACTGCGCCAGCGCCGCGGGATAACGCTGGAGGAAGCCCGGCAGCGGCTCCAGGACCCCATTTATTTCGGCTGCCTGATGGTCAAGCTGGGCGATGCGGATGCTTTCGTGGCCGGCCTCGGATACCACTATCCCGACGTCATCCGGCCTGCCCTGGAGGTGTTCCGCACCCGGCCCGGCGTTTCGCGGGTGGCGGGGATGTACATCATGACCATCCAGGACCGGGTCTACTTCTTTACCGATGCCACCGTCAACATCGAGCCGAGCGCGGAGGAGCTGGCCGAGATCGCCATCATGGCAGCCGACCGCGTGCGGCAGCTGGGCATCGAGCCTCGCATTGCGATGTTGTCGTTCTCCAACTTTGGCTCGACCCGGCATCCGCTGGCCGAAAAGGTGCGCCGGGCGACGGAACTGGTCAAGGCCCAGCGGCCTGATCTGATGGCGGACGGCGAGATGCAGGCGGATACCGCGGTGGTGCCGGAGATCCTCGAGCGGGACTACCCATTCTCGGACTTGAAGGGCGGCGCCAACGTTCTGGTCTTCCCGGACCTGGAAGCCGCCAACATCGCCTACAAGCTCCTCCAGCGCCTCGGCGGCGCTGAGGCCATGGGGCCCATTTTGATGGGGCTCAACGGCCCGGTGCACGTGTTGCAGCGGGGGGACGACGTGGACGCCATCGTCAACATCGCCGCGGTGGCGGTGATGGACGCCCAGGAGCTGGGCCGGCGCTAATCGAACTCCGTGGCTTCGCGCCCCAGCCGGCGACCACGGGTGGGTCGACAGGACAGGTAGGTCGCAGACGAGAGCGGGCAACGGCGGACGGGGATATCCCGCCCGCTGTTGCCCGCTTTTTGTGCTATCACAGGTGTGCGCGCACCGTTAGAAGGCGAGGGACAAGCTCCGGCGCAGCCGCTCCAGCTGCGCTTCGTTGGCGCGCGCCGCCGCCAGCTGCTCCGGCCCGGCGGGGAAAGCTGCCGAATCGTCGTCCAGCGTCACGGGTAAAGCACGGGAACTCCGCTTGCCCCAGCGTTCGAGCCACGCTTCCGGGAGGACCTGCGGAAAGGGGCGGCCAGCCACCTCCGCCCACAACGCCGTCCAGGCCCTGGGCACGACCCTGAGC
>LZRQ01000210.1 GCA_002159155.1 Firmicutes bacterium ZCTH02-B6 | reverse complement strand
CCGATGAAGTGCTCATGCCGCGGGGCCGGGACGTGTATCCTGCGGTGGCCCAGGCCCTTGGGGCCAAGCTCAAGAAGCCGGTGATCGGCCCGCCGGTGTTGGTGGGCGGCGCCGATGTGGTGTACGAATGCGCGGGGAGCGACAAAGCCTTAAGCGACGCCCTGCGCTTCGCGGCGCCCGGCGGGCAGGTGGTGCTGCTGGGGCTGGCCGCTATCCCGCGGGGGATCGACTGGACCTTTGTGTGGCTTAAGGAGCTGCAGATCCAGGGCGTGTTTGCGGCGGGCTCGGTGCAGACCGAGAGCGGCCCGGTGTCCGCCGTGCGGCGGGCCATCGAGCTGTTTGCCCAAGGCGCCGTGGATCTCTCGCCCCTCATTACCCACCGCTTCGCTTTCCGCGACTATCGCCGCGCCTTGGAGACGGTCGCCGCCAAGCGCACTTCCGGTTGCCTCAAGGCGGTGTTCGTCGCTCCCCGCCACGAGGCTGCCCTCGAGGCGGGCAACGCCGCCCGCGTACAAGCGGCCGGAACGGGCGGGCGCGCCGCCGCGAGCGACGTGGGCGCTTTGGGCGGGGCGTCCGAGCAGGCGTCCTAGGAGCCTCGCGCCATCCAGAGGAGGATTCATCGTGGAAAAAGTGATCATCATCGGTTCGGGCCCGGCGGGGCACACGGCGGCGCTGTACGCCGCCCGGGCAAACCTGGAGCCCCTTGTCTTTGAGGGTTACGAGCCCGGAGGGCAGCTCACCCAGACGACGCTGGTGGAAAACTTCCCCGGGTTTCCCGAAGGCATCATGGGCCCGGATCTCATGGAAAAGATGAAGGAGCAGGCCGTGCGTTTCGGCGCTCGCTACAAGGCCACGGAGGTCCAGCGCGTCGATCTGAGCCGCCGGCCGTTTACCGTCGAGGCCGGTGGGGAGACGTACGAGGCCCAGACCCTGATCATCGCGACAGGCGCGTCCGCCAAGTGGCTGGGGGTGCCGGGCGAGAAAGAGCTCGTCGGCCGCGGGGTGTCCGCCTGCGCTACCTGCGACGGGTTCTTCTTTAAGGAACGGCATGTCATCGTCGTGGGCGGCGGCGACTCGGCCATGGAGGAAGCGCTGTTTTTGACCAAGTTTGCCAGCAAAGTGACGGTCGTTCACCGGCGCGCCGAGCTGCGGGCCTCCAAGATCATGCAGCAGCGGGCCGCGGCCAACCCCAAGATCGAGTTCGTCTGGAACAGCGTCGTGGAGCGTATCAACGCGGGCGACAACGGCATGGTCAAGAGCGTCACCCTCAAGGACGTCAATACCGGCGAAACGCGGGAGTTCCCCTGCGACGGAGTCTTTGTGGCCATCGGGCACCAGCCCAACACCGCGTTTTTGCAGGGGCAGCTGGAGCTGGACGCGGCCGGGTACATCATCACCCGCGACGGGACAAAGACCAGTGTGCCCGGCGTGTTCGCCTGCGGGGACGTGCAGGATCCCGTCTACCGGCAGGCCATCACGGCCGCCGGCAGCGGCTGCATGGCCGCCATCGACGCGGAGCGTTTCCTCGAAGCCAACAGCTGAAGGCACACGGCATCGGTGCCAGCTGAAGGCATCCGAATCAGCATGCGGGCATAGGGCTGAGGGGCGAGGTGTTGCCCCTTGAAGAAAGCCTTGCTCGTGATGGCTGCCAGCGCTGGGCTGGCCGCCGGCTTCGTCCTCGGGGCGTTGCAGGCGGCCGGCCCTTTGTTGTATTGGCCCGTTGCCCGCCTGGGAGCCGGCGCGGGCGACGGCCCGGCCGTGTCGCCGGTATCACTTCCGGCGGCTGGTGACCAGGTGTTGGGTTTCCGCCTGGCCACCGGCGACCTGATCCCGGGCGGGGGAGATGAGATCGCGGTCGGCGTCACCCTGGCGGGGGGCGGCGTGGTGGCCGTTTTTCGCCGGCAAGGGGACGTATGGGTTGAGGCGGCCCGCATGGACGGTTTTGCGGCCATCGATGGGCTGGAGGTGCGTTCCGCGACCGGAGCGGGTTGGGAACTCTTTATCTACGACGAGCACGATGAGTTGACCGGCGCGTTTTACCTCCGGCGCGGGCTGACCATCCTCAAATGGCGGGCCGGCGCCTTTGTCCCTGTCTGGGCGGGGACGTTGTATGAGGAGGCGTATAGCCTCGACCCGCCCATGGCCGAGCGGATCGTCAGCGCCGCCGAGGTGAATGCCGGGCGCGGGGAGCTCGTCGTGCGCGGCCTGCATACCCGCGCCCGGCGCGAGGCGGACGGGGCGTACCGGGATGTCGAAGAAGCCCCGCTTTCCGGCCGCTGGCGATGGGATGATGGACTGTTCCGCTTTGTCGCTGTCCCCGGCGGATAAAGGCAAAAGAGAAGCGCCTCCCGTCCCGGGAGGCGCCGGCTTTTCCAAGCTGGTTTCTACGCTGCGTTATTGGGCAGGCGGGACCTGCACCTGGAACGGGTTGGGGGTTTGCCCCGCAGGGGTCGCCTGCGTGAACTGCTGCTGCTGCTGCTGCAGCCCTTGGCGGAAGCCGGCCTGAACCTGGGCAGCGGTCTGCTGGATCAGGGCCTGCTCCGCGGCCGCGATCATCCGCCGGACCATGTTGCCGCCGACGGCGCCGTTGAGCCGGGCCGGGACGTCGCCGAGGTACCCCTGATAGTTCTGGATCCCCAGTTCCGTCGCGACTTCCTGCTTCAGGCGCTCAAGCGCGCCTTGCGCCTGGGGCACGAGGGCCCGGTTCCGCTTCTGGCCTTGGGCCATCCTGGATCTCACCTCCTCGGTGCATAGTGTGTCCCCCAGGCAGCCGTCGAGACCCTGGGAATCATGGCAGCGCTGGCAGCCGCCCGGCAGGGCCGGGGCGCCTGGGAAGGAAGGTGCGGCCCGGTTTCCTCGCGGCCGCGGCTTCCTCCCCGGGCCAAAAAGCCCCCGTGGGCGTCCCGGCCGAGCCGTTTAGTTGTTACTGTTGATCCTGCTCGTCGGCCTCAAAGGCCCTGTTGCCCTGAGCCTCCTGCTTCTGCCGCTGGTTGTGGCGGTAAATCCCGGGCTCAGCGGCGAACTCCGTGTCCTGGGCCGGACGCCGCGCTCGCTGCGCCTCCTTCATGCGCTGCTTGGTCTGGTTTTGCCCGTCGTGTTGGGCCATGCGACTATCACCTCCCCTCCGCTTGACCCCACAGCCTAGTGTTCGCGCCTTGCCCGGGGCGCATAGGCCTGTCCGCGAGGGACATATGTCCCTGGCTGGAGAGGGCAACCGTCGCTTATCGGCGCTTGGGCCCTTCGCGACAATAGGAAAGAAAAGAATGACGCCGGAGGGAGTCGGTGGCGATGAGAATTTGTCGGATTTGTGGGGGAATCATCGCTGCGGATACCCCGGCCCGGGCTTTGGGTTTGTGCCCCGACTGCGAGGAGCGCATCCTGGAGCGAGCCGAGGATCTGCTGGAAACCCGGGAGCCGGTTGTCAACGACCCCGATTGGGAGGCACACTTGGAGCGCCAGGCGCCCCGCAGCCGCTGGGACGACTTCTAAGCTTTCTCCGCCCGCGGATGGTACAATGAATCCGTTGGAGGCAGACGCTCCCGCGCCCTGTTGGGGGTGAGCGCCACGGATTTCGTTGTGGAGGCCCGCGGGCTGGCCAAGTCGTACCGGGACGGCGGCATTCGCTACCCGGCCTTGCGGGGCATCGACTTGCAGGTCAAAACGGGCGAGTTCGTGGCCCTGATGGGGCCGTCGGGCTCCGGCAAGTCGACCTTGCTGCACCTCGTCGGCGGGTTGGACCGGCCGGACTCCGGTTACTTGCGCGTCGCAGGCCATGACCTGCCCAGCATGAGCGAAACCGCCCTGGCCATTTTCCGGCGGCGCTGCGTCGGGATCGTCTTCCAATATTTCAATCTGCTGCACCATCTCGATGCTCTCACCAACGTCATGCTGCCAGCGCTCTTGGCCGGCACGCCGCCCAGTGCAGCCCGCGCCCGCGCCCTGACGCTGTTGGAAACCCTCGGCATGACCGGTTTGGCCGCCAAGCGGCCCCCGCAGCTGAGCGGCGGCGAACGCCAGCGGGTCGCCATTGCCCGCGCCCTCATCAACGAACCCCAAGTGTTGCTGGCCGACGAGCCCACGGGCAGCCTCGACCGCGAGGCGGCCGGTCATATCCTCGACCTTTTGGCGGAGGCCAACGCCCGCGGCCAGACGATTCTGCTGGTCACCCACGACCCGTCCGTCGCCGGCCGCGCCCAGCGCGTGCTGCATCTCCGGGATGGCCAAATTATGCATGAGGCGGCGGCACCGTCGTGAACGCCGTGCCGGCGCAACCGTCCGGTCCTCTGGGCCGGGGCCACGGGATGGCGGGGCTTGCCGCACAAGCAGCTGCCCTCTTTCATGTCGCGGGCGCCCTGCTCGGGCGCAGGCCGGCGGCCTTGGCGTTGATGGGCGTTACCATGGCCCTCGCCGCCATGCTCATCGGCGCCGGGATCGGCGTGTGGCACGGTCCACCGGCCGCCTATGAAGCTGGGCATGCCGCGCTGGGCGCCCCGCACGCGTGGTTTTACCTGCCCGATCACCCGCGCCGGGACGAGGCGGCGGCGGCAATCGCCGCCGCACCCGGGGTGGCGGCCGTCGTGTTGGAAATGCCCGTGGCGATTTTGCCGCTACAGGCCGGTGGCGTGGCAGGAGAGCGCACGGTGGCGGCCAGGATTCACGGGATCGACGCCGCCGGGGTGGACGGAGTCCCAGGGTTTGCCCTGGTCCTAGGCCGCTGGCCTACACCCGGAGAGCCCGAGGTGCTGATCGACGAGGGGCTTGCCAAGGCCCTGTCATTGCCCGTGGGCGGAACGGCGGTGCTCCTCGGCGGCCGGGGTCCGGTGGTGGTTCGGGTCAGCGGCTATACGGTATCCGCCCTGCATTGCCCGTATCCCGACTGCATTCCGGCTGTGCTTTTGCCTCGGGATCTGTTCACAACGCTGGCCGGCTCGCCCCAACTGCTGGTCGGCGTGCGCCTTGTGGAGCCGGAGGAAGCCAACGATTTCCTGTATGCCGCCCGTCAGGAGCTCGCCAAGTTTGGGGTGCTGGCCGACGGCGCCAGCTTCTTGGATCTGCGGGCCCATCAACGCCTGTCGCACAGCTTGACGGCTGGATTCCTGTTCCTGGGCGGAGCGCTAGCCCTCTTGTCCGGCATGGCCGCGTCCGGGCACGCGGTCGCCGCGGCCGCCGTCGCCGGCCGCCGGGTAATGGGTCTTGCCTGGGCCATCGGATGCACGCCGGGGCAAATTGTCGCGGCCCTTGCCCTTGGGTGCGGGGCGGTGGGCTTGCTGGCCGCCTTGGCCGGCAGCCCGGCCGGGTGGCTGGCGGCCCGGGCGTGGCTGGCCGGCGCCAGCGGGATACTTGTGCCGTACTCGGGAGCGGGCCCCATGGCTGGCGCCGGGTTCGTCGTTGTCCCCATCCTGGGGCTGGCCGCCGCAGCGTCCGCCGCGGGCGGGTGGACCGCGCGCTCGGTGGCACGGGCGGGAGCGGCTTTGAGCCCCGCCGCCGGCGGCGTGCCCGTCCGCTTGTACGTGCCGCGCCAGGGCCACCGGCTCATGGT
>LZRQ01000209.1 GCA_002159155.1 Firmicutes bacterium ZCTH02-B6 | reverse complement strand
GCCGTGCGGAACGACTGCCCGCAGCCGCACGTCCGCACAGCGTTGGGGTTCTTGATGGAGAACCCGCCGCCCATCAGGGTTTCAACATAATCGACCTCGCTGCCCGCCAAGAGGCGCGCGCTGAAGGGGTCGATCATGACGCGAATTCCATGCTGCTCAAGGATGATGTCATCCTCGTGCGTTTCCGAGTCAAACCCCATGGCATAGGAGAAACCGCTGCATCCGCCGGACTTGACCATAATGCGCAGTCCCTGGTGGGAGCGATTCTCCGCCTCCATGATTTCCTTGAGCTTGTCGGCAGCCTTGGTCGTCACAGTAACCAACTGCCATCACCTCCGCCGTCGCCTCCCATTATATCAGGGCACAGGGGGTGCAGCAACGCCGCCCATCGCGCGCCGGCGGCTCGTCTGCGTGCGGGTCTGGATACGCAGGCGCCGCTCGAGGAAGGACACGAGGACGGAAATGAGCGTCGTCATCACCAGGTACATGAGGGCGACCATGGCGTAGATCTCGATGGGTTTGAAGGTGCGGGTGACGATGAGCTGCCCCTTGCGCAACAGCTCCTCCAGGGCGATAACCGACACCAGGGACGAATCTTTGAGCAGCAAGATGAACTCATTGCCCAGCGGCGGGATGATTCGCCGGAAAGCCTGGGGCAGGATAATGAACCGCACCGTCTGCCACCGGGTCAGCCCAAGAGCCCAGGCCGCCTCGGTCTGGCCGACGTCGATGGACTGCACGCCCGCCCGCACGATCTCCGCGATATAGGCGGCGGAGTTGAGGCTCAACGCCGTGACACCGGCCTGCCAGCGGTCGAGGCTGAGCCCCAGGTGCGGCAGGCCATAGTAGATCAACATGATCTGGACGAGCAGCGGCGTCCCGCGAAAAAACCACACGTAGGCGGCGGCAAAGGCTCCTACCGTCTTGAACCGCGACAAGCGCATGAGCCCCATGGCCGTGCCCAACACGAGCCCAATCCCAATCGACGTGGTGGTGAGCAGCAAGGTCGTGATGGACCCTGCCGTCAGATCGGGCAGCGACCGCAGGATAAGCCCCCAGTCAAGGCTATACATGTGCCTTCCCTCCAGAGCGGGCGCAAGAGGTGCGGGATAACCCCAACGCCCAGCCAGCGTCGCGCCCGCGCCGGCAGGGCCGCTTGGCCCTCGCGGGCGGCCATGGCGTGATCAAGGAAAAGGGGATCATGGTCATTGGCCGGTGTCCATGATCCCCTCGTGCTCCCGTCAGACTGCGGGTAACGGCATCACTGGCCGCCGAGCAACCACTTGTCGTACAGCTCGTCGTAAGTGCCGTCAGCCTTGATCTGGGCCAACGTCCGGTTGAGCTGCCGCAGCAGCGTCTCGTTGCCCTTACGCAGGGCGATGCCGTAATACTCCACGGTAAAGGGCGTCCCGACGACCTTGAGCACGCCCGGATTGGCCTGCTGCTCCTGGATCGCGACGAGCTCGTCCACCACCACCGCGTCCGCGCGGCCAAGACGCAGGGCGAGGAACGCCTCGGGCGCCGTCGGATACGCGTCGATGCGCAGTACACCCTCGATCTTCTCGGCGGCAAAGTGGCCGGTGGTCCCGATCTGCACCCCGATGACCTTGCCCGCCAGATCCGCCGGCTGCTGGATGCGATCGTCATCGGCACGGACCATGATCACCTGGCCCGTGGCGAAGTACGGGTCGGTAAAATCGACCGCGGCCGCCCGCTCGTCCGTGATGGTCATAGCAGAAATGATCACGTCGTAATGGCCGGCCAGCAACCCAGGGATGATGCCCTCCCAGGCGGTGTTGATGATCTCGACCGGCATGCCGAGACGGCGTCCGACCTCGCGGATCAGATCCATGTCAAAGCCTTGCAGTTCCCCATTCTCATCGACAAATTCAAACGGCGCGTACGCCGCGTTGGTGCCGACGCGCAACACTTCTTGCGCTCCGGCAGCGCTCGCGAAGACCAGCAACGCGAGCAGGCATGCGGTCACAATCCGTTGCATCGAAACTGTGCAACCTCCTAATGAAATTTAGGAGTCTCCCGGAGGAGAGAGCCTCGCAGTTACAATAAGCGCGTTGCGAGCGCCCCGTCAAGAGCGCCCGCAACGCGCTGCGTTACAGCGGCATCAGTAGCCGCCGAACCACTTATCGTAAATCTCGTCGTAGGTGCCGTCGGCTTTGATCTGGGCCAGCGCCCGGTTGATGTCCCGCAGCAGGTCCGCACGGCCCTTGCGAAGGGCAATGCCGTAATACTCGACGGTAAACGGCGTCCCGACCACTTTCAGCACACCCGGATTGGCCTGGGCCTCTTCGTAGGCGACCAGCTCGTCCGCGACGGCGGCGTCGGCCCGGCCGAGGCGCAGTGCCAGGAAAGCCTCCGGCATGGTCGGGTAGTGATCGATGCGGGCGACGCCATCGATACGCTCGGCGGCGAACTGGCCCGTCGTGCCGATCTGCACCGCGACCACCTTGCCGGCCAGATCCGAAGGCTGCCGGACCGTGTCATCATCGGCCCGCACCACGATCACCTGCCCGGTGGCGAAATACGGGTCAGAGAAGTCCACCGCCTGCGCCCGCTCGTCGGTGATGGTCATGGCCGAAATGATCACGTCGTAGTGCCCGGCCAACAGCCCCGGAATGATGCCTTCCCATGCGGTGTTAATAATCTCAACGTCCATCCCCAGCCGCTTGCCGACTTCGCGGATGAGGTCCATGTCAAACCCGACAAACGCGCCCGTCTGCTCGTCGACGTACTCGAAGGGCGGGTACGTCACATCCGAACCGACTCGCAAGACGCCCTGGGCCCCGGCAACGCCGGCCAGCATGGCGACTGCCAACAGTGCGGCCAAAATTGTCTTGCGCAACATGCCAACCCCCTTCACATTTGTCGCAAACCTTTTGCCTGGCTGCTATTTCTGCCCTCGCCCGGCTCGATCCTGCCGCCCAGCGGCCCGCCCATTGCCTATACTTGGCAGTACCAGCTCCAGCCGCGGTTTGCGGCGTCAGACCGTGGAAATTTGCCTTTTCACGTGCTATTATTGGTATATATGTCCTGCACGCAGCCAATAGTGGAGGGGAAGTTCCGTTATGACAGCAGCCGGAGCCGAGATCCTGCTGGTCGGCATACTTCTTGGATTCTTCGTCTCGCAGGTGGTGCAATATTTCGTCACCGCCCGGTCCCGGACCGCAGCCTTCCCCGAAGCGGCGTACGCCCAGCTTGAGGAAGCGGTCGAGCAGGCGTTGGCTCGCCGCTTGGCCGCTGGCGCCGTCGTAGCCGCCGCGCCTGTGGCCGCCGCCCCGGCCGCCAAGACCGCAGCGGACACCGAAACGACCACCAAGCCTGAGGCTAAGGAAGCAGCGCCGGCAGCCGCCGCTGCCCCGGCCGAGGCACCCGCGGTCGCCGAGGGTGAGTCGGTCCCGATGACGGTCACGGTCGGCGGGCAGACCCACAACCTGCAGGTGCGGCCGGGCGAGAACATGCTGGACGCGGCCCTCGACCGCAACGTGGACCTGGACTACAGCTGCAAGGAAGGCTCCTGCGACACGTGCATGGTCAAGATCCTCAAGGGGATGGAATTCCTCAACGACATTACCCCGCAGGAGCGGGACATGTTGGACGAGGACCAGCTCAAGGAAGGCTACCGGCTCTCGTGCATGGTCGTGGTCAAGGGCCCCGGTCCAATCGAGTTCGTCCAGGAGGAGCGGTAAGACCTCTCACAGCTGCACTCCAAAGAAGGCCAGCTACTGGTCAGAAAGACACCGGGCCTGCGTTGCCTCGTGCCGCATGTGGCGTAAGGGGTGGTGCAGGCCCGACGGTTTCTCCGCAAAAATTATGGTATAATCCTTCATAGCGCCCATCCCATGGATGGCCACCATCAACCACGACAAGGAGGGGTTTCCGTGGCGAAGCATGAGCTTCCGCCTCTGCCTTATCCGCACAACGCGCTCGAGCCCTACATCGACGAAATGACCATGCAGATTCACCACGGCAAGCACCATGCCACGTATGTGAACAACCTCAACGCCGCGCTGGAGAAGTATCCTGAGCTGCAGGAGAAGTCTCTCGAGGAGTTGCTGCGCAACATCAACTCCGTGCCCGAGGACATCCGGACCGCGGTGCGCAACAACGGCGGCGGCCATCACAACCACTCGCTGTTCTGGCGCATCATGGGCCCGGGCAAGGGCGGCACCCCGACGGGACCGGTGGCGGAGGCCATCAACAAGGCCTTCGGCAGCTTCGAGGCTTTCAAGGAGGAGTTCACCAAGGCGGCGACGACCCGCTTCGGCAGCGGTTGGGCGTGGCTGGTGGTGGACAAGGACGGCAACCTCAAGGTGCTGAGCACCGCCAACCAGGACAGCCCGCTCATGGACGGGCAGACGCCGATCCTGGGCTTGGACGTGTGGGAGCACGCCTACTACCTCAAGTACCAAAACCGGCGCCCAGAATACATCCAGAATTGGTGGAACCTGGTCAACTGGGACGCTGTCAACGAGGAGTACGCCAAGGCTAAGCGCTAAGCAAGGCCAGACGACAAGCCGGAAAGGGAGCAAATCGCGGGAGCCGCTGACGGGTCGTCAGCGGCTCCTTTCTTGCCAGCCACTGTCTACGAGTCCACAAGCCGCCAATCGGCCACTAGCCACCCCCGGGCGCTGCGACGCAGGCTCAACACGACGGCTGGTGTGCCCTCCTCGCCATCGCCGTCGGCCCGCGGCCGCCACAGCCGCACGATCAACACCTGGTCAAGCCCTTCCGTACGCCGCTCCGCGATCTCAAGTTCGGCTTCGGCCCACCCGGGATCGAGGTGCTCCCCTTGCTGTCCCAACCACTGGCTCACGGCGCTGGACCGTGTGGGCAGTGCCAGCTCCTCCATGGTTTCCCGATCGCCCGCCCACATGGCCTGGGCAAAGCGGCGTGCAGCGTCCTCGGGACTTTGCGCCACGTTGCCTGAGACGAGCAGTGTAGCGCTGCGCGGCGCCTGCGCCAGGGCGTCGGTGGCCAGTACGAGCCGCAGCTCCCCGATGCGCTGCGCCAGGGGCGGGTGTGTCCGGTACAACTGCTGCCACACCGAATCCGGGGCCAAGCTGCGGCGCTGGGTGTCCATCCGCTCCAGCGCCTCTACCAGGCCGCGCGGATCGAAGCCGGCCCGCTGTGCCAGGCGCAGGCCCACCAAGTCTGCCTCGGACTCCTGCTCACGGCTGTAGGCGTACATGAAAAGATCCCGCATCTCCAAAAGCCCGCCCCAATCCGCCGGTCCCTGGGTGCTGGTCAGTACCCCAAGGGCAAGGACGGCAAAAGCGCTCCACAGGCTCTGGTTGATCCGGTGGGGGATGTGGCCCGTGATCCCGTGGGCGATCTCGTGGCCGAGCACGCCGCCGAGCTGATCGTCGGTTTCCAGGAGTTCCATGAGCCCGGTTGTCACGAAGATCTCGTGATCTTGGTTAATCCAGGCGTTGGCCACCTTCTCCTGGACAACCTGGATGGTGTACGTTTCCAGCTCCGCGTACTCGCTCCGTAACGCGTCCACGAGCCGTTGAAACACGGCCCGGGCTCGCGCCTCCATCTCGGGCGGGATGACCG
>LZRQ01000208.1 GCA_002159155.1 Firmicutes bacterium ZCTH02-B6 | reverse complement strand
GTTCGGACCGGAGCGCGTTCCCGCGGTGTGGGAAGGAAAGCGGGGAGATGGGACGTGAGGGCTACTTTTGCATGCGTCCAGGTGCTGGGTGCCATTAGCGCACTAAATGCCGAGGTCCTCCGAGGCGGTCCGGAGACGGACTTTCTTCACCGCCTAGCCGCCACGTTGCAGGCGCAAGCGAAGTGCGACGCGGTGCTCGTGCACGTGGCGCACGGCGATGTCGTCGCACTGGCAACGGTCGGCCAGGAGACGGCCAACCGGACCCAGAGCTCGGATCTCGCATCCATTGGTCAATTTACGCCGAGCCCGGGGGGTTCCTTGCTGCCCGAGGCCGGGTTGCGGCTCGTCGGAGGCAACGGCGCGCTTTTCACAGACGTGCGGCAGTTGCCCGGGGTTCCACCGATTGTGCGCGAGCACCTGGCCCGGCTCGAGGTTGGTTGCGGGTTTGCCGTGCCGCTGGTGCAGGACGGGGAGTTCCTTGGCCACGTGGTGTTTGCCTGGCGGACTCCGCGCAGCCTCAGCAAGGGGGCGCGGCGGGTGCTGCACAAGCTGGCACGGTGTGCGGCGATCAACGTGCAGCTGTACCGTGTGCAGCAGGACCGGGAGCGGGACCCGCTCACGGGCCTCTTCAACCGTTTGGGGCTGGAGCGCCGGTGGCAGGAATGTTCGGCCTCACCCCGCGGGGCACTGCTGTTTGCCGATTTGGACGGTTTCAAGGCGCTCAACGACGTGCGGGGCCATCTCGAAGGCGACCGCTTCCTGCGGGAACTGGCTGAGGTGTTGCGGGTCGCGGCTCCGGCCGGCACCGTCATCAGCCGCTACGGTGGCGACGAGTTTGTCCTTCTCATCCCCGGGGCGGGCAGGGCGGAGGCGCTCCAGGTGCGTGCGGCCATTATGGAGTGCGTTCGCGCTCACGTGACCGCGATGGAGCCGCCCCAGCCGGCCATCGCCATCGGCATTTCCCTTTGGCCCCATGACGGCCGCAGCCTGCAGGCCCTCATCGGAAAGGCTGATCAGCGGATGTACCAACACAAGCGCCGCCAGGTGGCGCAGGCGCTGACCAGCAGGGGCCAGGCCCAGGGCCGGTTGCCGGGAGGTTTTTTTGAAGGCTGGCTCGTCAACAGTCCAGACAGCATCATTATCACCGACCCGGACATGAAGATCTTGTATGTGAATCCCGCCTACGAACGGCGGGCGGGCTACCCCCTGCGGGAACTGGTCGGCAAGCGCCCCAACTTCATCGCCTCGGGGCGCACGCCGCGGGAAGTGTATGACGACATGTGGCGGGCTCTCCATACCGAAGGGGCGTGGAAGGGCCATGTCATCAACCGTCACCGGGACGATGGGGATTGGATCGCTTCAGTAGCGATCACAAAGATCGTTGATCGCCGCGGCCGGCTCGTCGGCTACCTCGGCATCAGTCGCGACGTCACCACGGATGTGGGCGAAGGGCGGCACGCGCTGCCGCCGGTCTACGAGGGCGCCTTTACTCAGGAAGCCCTCGCCTTTGCGCTGGCGGCCGCAGCGGAGATGCACGACCAAGGCAGCCGGGCACACCTCGAGCGCATCCGGGAGTTTACGCGGATCTTGGTGAAGGCGGCCAGCCCGATCTATCCTGAGCTTCAGTCGCCCGTGCTCTTGGGCACCATGGCCCTGGCCAGCGTCTTGCACGACATCGGCAAAATCGCCGTTCCCACCCACGTGCTGGCGAAACCGGGGCCGCTGACCGAGGCGGAGTTTGAACTTGTAAAGAGCCACACCATCAAGGGCTGGGAGTTGCTCCAGTCACCTTCGCTCAGGGACAATCGGCTGCCGTCTCCCTCCCATTTCCTCCGGGTCGCCGCCAACATCGCCCGCAGCCACCACGAGCGGTGGGACGGCACCGGCTACCCCGACGGGCTGGCGGGGGAGGAGATCCCCCTGGAGGCTCGCATCGTGGCCATCGCCGACGTCTACGACGCGCTGCGCTCCGAGCGCCCGTACAAACCGGGTTGGTCGCACCAGCAGGCCGTGGAGCAAATTCGCAGCGGGCGAGGGCGAGCCTTCGACCCGGCCCTTGTCGAGGTGTTTCTCCAGGTGGCCGACAGCTTTGCCAAGGTATGGGATCGGATGAACGACGTTTACGAGGCGGCCACCGGTGGTTGACCGCTCCCTGCGGCGCACAGGCGGAACGAGGGGAACCGGAGCCCAAACGTTGGCGGAGAGTTGCGTTGATTGGTACAATTTGTCGAATGGCTTGTTCCCTCAAGTTGTCAACTACCCCGCCCGATGGTACAAAATGAAGTTGTGGGTTGCGTTTTCCAACGCGCGGGGAGGTATGGAGGGTGGCCAAGGAAGGCGCATACTGGCACCGGCTTAGAATGTCTGCAAAAATCGGCGGGGGGTTTGCACTCGTCCTTGTTTTGGTAGTCGTAGTGGCGGTTCTTGGACTCTTCGCGTTACGCGAACTCACGAGCGTGTTTACGGCTGTGTTGGAGGCCGACGTCCAGGCGACCATCGAGGCGAGGCGGCTCGAGCTTCTGACCCAGGACGCTTACGCCAGCGTCATGGAGTACTTCTTGCCCGCGGATGCCATCGCCCGGATTGAGCAAGACTGGCAAGCAACGTATTCGTCCCTCGACAGCCGGGTTACCGATGAAACGGGTCGACAAATCCTCGCCCAGCTGAAACAGGCGCAAGGCCAATTTTTTGAGATTTCCCATGAGGACTTTGCTGCCTTCACCCGGCGGGTGGAGCTGGAAGAGCTCGGGGCCCGCGCCCAGGACCTCGTGGGACAACTGGTTCGCCACGCGGACAGCCTGATGCAGGCGGCCGAGGAAGCGGCCATGGAAGCGTCCAGGCAGGCCGAGTTGCGCATTTTGTTCGCGATGGCGGCGGCGCTCGTAGCGGGCGTCATCGCATCCATCCTGCTCGCCCGGGCCATCAGCGGGCCGCTGGCCCGTATCGCCGGCGTTGTCGGCCGGGTGGCTGACGGCGACCTCACGGTCCAGATTGCCCACGTCAAGCAGCAGGACGAGGTCGGGCAAGTCACCAACGCCTTTGCCGTCATGACCAACAACTTGCGCCAGCTGGCGCAGCGCATCGTCCAGTCCACCGACGCTCTCAGCCGCTCCAGCGAAGAGCTCTCGGCTTCCGCGGAGCAGGCTGCCCGCGCGACGGAGCAGATTACCCAAACCATTAGCCAAGTGGCTTCCGGCACGGGCGATCAGAGCCGTACCGTGCAGCAGGTCGTCGGGATCGTCAGCGAGCTGAAGCAGGCCATCGACCGCATCGCCGCGGGCGCGGCCGAGCAGGCTCGGGTCGTGCACGAGGGCGGGCGGATGGTCCAGGAGATGACGGCAGCCATCAAATCGGTCGCCGACAACGCCCGGCAAGTGGCCGCTGCGTCCCGCGACGGTGTGTCCACCGCCCGGCAGGGCGGCGAAACGGTTCGGCAAACCGTGGCCGGTATGGAAGGGATCCAGCGGACCGTGTTTGCCACCGCCGAGAAGGTCCGCGAGCTGGGGCACCACTCGCAGCGGGTGGGCGATATCGTGCAGGTCATTTCGGACATCGCGGAGCAGACCAACCTGCTGGCGCTCAACGCGGCCATCGAGGCGGCGCGGGCCGGCGAGCACGGCAAGGGCTTTGCCGTCGTCGCGGATGAGGTGCGAAAGCTGGCGGAGCGGTCGGCCGCGTCGGCCAAGGAGATCGCGGAGCTTATCAACGACATGAAGGCGGGCATCGAGGAAGCCGTCGAAGCCATGCAGCTGGGGACCCGCGAGGTGGAGGTCCGCATGGAGCAGGCGCGGCAGGCAGGGCACGCTCTCGAGCAGATCTTGGGTGCCCTGGAGGCCACGGACCAGCAAGTGCAGCGCATCACCGTGGAAGCACAGAGCCTGTCGGAGCGCGTTGAGCTTGTCATGCGGGCGGTGGAGGGCGTCGCACGCATTACCGAGGAAAATACGGCCGCGACCGAGGAAATGGCGGCCCAGAGCGAAGAAGTCATGGGGGCGATGGAAAGCATTTCCGCCGTTGCCGAGGAGACCGCGGCATCGTCGGAAGAGGTCAGCGCGGCGGCCGAGGAGATGCACGCCTCCATCGAGCAGGTGGCCGGGTCGGTGCGCTCCCTGGCCCGCATGGCCAACGAGTTGCGCCAGGTCGTTGCCCAGTTCCGGACGTGAGCGATGATCCGTGACGGGCACGGCAGTTCGCGGATTTAAGGGGTGGAGAGGCAGATGGCGGCGGAGCAGGCGCGGGCCGTGACCAGCGAGCAGAAGCAGTTGGTCGTGTTTCGTCTCGCGGAGGAGCTGTACGGGGTCGACATCCACCAGGTGCGGGAGATCATCCGGGTGCCTGACATCACCCGGGTGCCGCGCACCCCGGAGTTTATCGAAGGCGTGATCAACCTGCGAGGCAGCGTCATCCCCGTGCTGGACTTGCGCAAACGGTTCGGCATGGCGCCTGGGGCCGCCGACGCGGACCGGCGCATCGTCGTGGTCGAGATGGGCGAGCAGACGCTGGGTGTCATCGTCGACGCCGTGTCGGAGGTGTTGCGCCTCGACAGTGATCGCATTGAGCCGCCGTCCCCGTACATCGTGAGCGTCGACACCCAGTACATCACCGGCATTGCCCGCCTGGACGACCGGCTCGTGATCCTGCTGGACCTAAACCGCGTGCTCCATGCCCGGGAGCGAGACGAGTTAGAGCGGCTCGAGGAGCGAGTGGCCGATGTCGATGGATGAGCTGAGCGCGGAAGAACTAGCGCTCTTTCTTAACGAGTCGGCCGAGATGGTCGACACCATGGAGGAACTTCTGGTCGACCTGGAGTCCGGCGGGGATCCGGAAGCCATCGCAGCCATCTTTCGCGCGGCCCACACGCTCAAGGGCGGTTCCGCCACTGCGGGCATGACCAACATGGCCCGCTTGACCCATGCCTTGGAATCGCTGTTGGATCTCGTGCGCAGCGGTCAGCGGGCCGTGGACGCGGACATCGTCGACGCCCTCTTGGAGGCCATTGACGTCCTGCGGCGCTGCCTGGCGGCCGTCGAGCGGGATGGTACGGATCGGGCCGTCGACGTCGGGCCGTTATCCCACCGTTTGGAGAGCCTCGCCCGGGGGTGGGGCGCCGAGACCGCCGCCTCCGCGAAACCGCCTGTCCCGTCGCCGGCTGTGCAGGAGCCCGCGGGGTCCACAACAACCGCTGCGCCGCAGGGGGATGTTTCGGCATCCCCTTCCTCGGGCGGAGGCCAGTGGGCGTCCTTTTTGCGGGAAGCCGACGCAGCCGGCGAGCACGTGCTGCGCTTTATCATCACAGTGGAGCCGGACGCGCCCATGCCCGTGGTGCGGCTGTACCAGGCGCTGTTGGTGCTGCAGGAGCGGGGCCGCGTCCTTGATACTGACCCGCCCCAACGGGAGATTGAGGAGGGGCTCGCCGACCACACCCGCATGACCGTTTTGCTCGCGACCGCCGACGAGCCGGCGCAGGTCCAGGCCGCCCTCGGTGAGGTCAGCCACTTACAGTCGGTCCAGTGGGAGCCGGTCGCCGAAGGCGGGGCGACGGCGGGCGGGGTGGCACCGGCGGCTCCTGATGCCAT
>LZRQ01000207.1 GCA_002159155.1 Firmicutes bacterium ZCTH02-B6 | reverse complement strand
CTTAAGGACCTGGTCGTAAGCCGGCAACACGAGGCCGTCGGACACCAGCCGCCCCGCCTCCCGCTCGTGGGAGTCAAACAGGCGGAAAAGGAGCTCCGTATCCGCCGCCTCGAAATTGTAGCGCGACTGCTCCACCTCGTTTTGGTGGTACACGTCGCCGTAGGTGACTCCATCCACCCACACGATGTCAAATACGTTGTCCACGCCCTGCAAGTACATGGCCAAGCGCTCCAGGCCGTAAGTGATCTCCACGCTGATGGGCTTGAGATCGATGCCGCCGCACTGCTGGAAGTAGGTAAACTGGGTGATCTCCATTCCGTCCAGCCACACTTCCCAGCCTAGTCCCCAGGCGCCCAGGGTCGGCGACTCCCAGTCGTCCTCCACGAAACGCACGTCGTGGCGATCGGGATCAATGCCGATGGCCCGCAGGCTGTTGAGGTAGACGTCCTGAATGTCCGCGGGCGACGGTTTCATGATGACCTGGTACTGGTAGTAGTGCTGCAGGCGGTTGGGATTTTCCCCGTAGCGGCCGTCGGTGGGCCGGCGCGACGGCTGCACGTAGGCGGTGTTCCACGGCTCCGGCCCCAGCACGCGGAGGAAGGTGGCGGGGTGCATGGTGCCCGCCCCCACTTCAATGTCGTAGGGCTGGAGGATGACGCAGCCTTGCCGCGCCCAATAACGCTCCAGCGCAAGAATCATCTCCTGAAAGTTCACACCCGAACCTCCCGCGCACCCGTCTGTGGGCGGGTGCCGCATGCCCGCACCCTGCGGGTACTATGAAACTTCTAGCAGATAGGCCTCTCGCTGTCAATGTTTTCCGCTTTTCAACCCCGCTCGGCCGCCCGCAAGGCGAGCAGGAACTCCAGGGCGGCCAGCGGCTGGCCGATGCGGACCGCACACGACCTGGGCAGCACGGTTTCGAGCGCGGCCAGGGCTTCCCGCGACGGCCGCACCACTTGCAAGCGCCCCGGGTCGGCCCGTTCGAAATACCGGAGCACGTGGACGGCTTCGTCCCCGATGTGGACGGCCGCAGCGTCCGCCTGCAGGCACCGCTCGCACAAAAGTCCGCCGAGCTCGATGCTGAAGTACGGGGCACGGCTCGCACCGCATCGGATGCAGCCGGACAAGTTCGGGCGGTAGCCCAGCTCGCCCAGGAGTCGCAGCTCGAAGTAACGCATGACTAGGGGCAGCTCGTCGCTGGCGGCCAATAGCTCCAATACCGCCACGAGCAACGGGAACAGCCCCTCGTGCCGATCGCCCGGTTCGGTGGAGCGGTCGACCAACTCCGCCGCGTACGAGGCATAGGCCATCCGGTCCAAGTCTTCCCGCAGCGGCCGAAAGGACTGCACAATCTCGCCCTGACTGACCGTGTCCAGGTTCTTGCCCTCAAAGAGCAGATACCGGCCGTACGTAAAGAGCTGGGTCGGGCCCAGCAAGCGGCTGCGAGGCCGCCTTGCCCCCCTCGCCACCGCCTCGACCTTGCCGCGCGTATGGGTGAAAAACGTCACGATCTTGTCCGCCTCGCCGAGGCTGCGCGTGCGGAGCACGACGCCCTCGGCCTTGTACAAGCCCACCCGGCTGCCTCCCTTGCCGGCCGCGCCATGGCGCCGTCGTCAGGTAAGACGACGTCCCGTCACTCGCCTAGGTCCCTCGCCCATCCCCCGCCGGCGCCTTCAACGCCTGAACAGCGAGAAAAGCAGTGTCAGAAGCAGGCTGACCACGAGTGACGTGGCCAGGGGAAAGTAAAAGGTGAAGTTGCCCCGACGGATCAAGATGTCCCCTGGCAGCCGCGGGATGCCCGGCAGCCGTTCGAACAAGACGAAAACGAGCCCAACGGCGGCCAGCATTAGGCCCAGGAAGATCAGTGTTCTTCCCAGACCGCTAAACTCCACCCCTTACGCCTCCTCGTCAAACAGCCCGCGTTGGGCCGTGCTCGCCCGCCGGCGCCCTAGGTGCTGGTACGCCAGCGCGGTAGCCCTGCGCCCCCGCGGCGTGCGTTCGAGATACCCCAATTGCATCAGGTACGGCTCGTAGACGTCCTCGATGGTCTCCACTTCTTCACCAGTAGCGGCCGCGAGCGTCTCCACACCAACCGGGCCGCCGTCAAACTTCTCGATAATGGTCAACAGGAGCGCGCGATCGGTTCGGTCCAGACCCAGATCGTCCACGTCCAGCATGGCCAGCGCCTCACGGGCTACGTCGCCCGTGATGACACCGTCGGCCCGCACTTGCGCGTAGTCGCGGACGCGCTTGAGCAGGCGGTTTGCGATGCGCGGCGTTCCGCGGGCACGGCGGGCGATCTCGGCCGCCCCGTCCGGCAGCAGCTCCACGCCCAGCACGTCGGCTGCCCGCTGCACGATGGCGGTCAGTTCCGCGTGGGTGTAAAACTCCAAGCGAAATAAGACGCCAAACCGATCCCGCAAAGGCGACGTCAGCATCCCGGCCCGCGTGGTCGCTCCGATCAGGGTGAACGGCGGCAGCTCCAGCCGGAGGGAACGGGCGCTGGGACCTTTCCCGATGACGATGTCCACCGCGAAGTCCTCCATGGCGGGGTAGAGCACTTCCTCCACCGTGCGGTTGAGGCGGTGGATCTCGTCAATAAACAAAACATCGCGCGGCTCCAGGTTGGTCAGAATGGCAACCAGGTCCCCCTGCCGCTCGATGGCGGGGCCGGAAGTCATGCGAAAGCCCACGCCCAGCTCGTTGGCGATCACGCCCGCCAGCGTCGTCTTGCCGAGGCCCGGCGGCCCGTACAACAACACGTGGTCCAGGGCTTCCCCCCGCTCCTTGGCCGCCTCGATGAAGATCGCCAGGTTTTGCTTGACCTGCTCCTGGCCAATGTAGGCCGAGAGCCGCCTGGGCCTCAGGCCCGCCTCGATCTCCAGATCCTCCGCCCGGCGACGGGCGCTGACGATGCGTTCTTCCTGCGCGCTCACCAGGTTCCCCTCTCTAGCCGGCCAAATGCCGCAACGCCATCCGCACCAGCTTGGCCGTGTCGGCCGGCTGGCCGTTCATATCCCGCTGCGCCGCCGCCAATGCCTGGCTGGCTTCGGCCTGGCTGTAGCCGAGACTGACCAGGGCAGCCAAAGCGTCCGCCGCCGGCGCCGCATCCGGCGCTGGCACGCCTGCGGTTGCGCCTGTCCGGCCCAGCCTGCCTTTGAGCTCCAAGATCATGCGCTGGGCGGTCTTGCGGCCGATGCCCGGGATACGCGTCAACGTCCCGACGTCTTCGTCCAACACGGCCCGGCGCAGCTGCTCGGCCGAAAGCGCCGAGAGAGCGGTCAGCGCGAGGCGCGGGCCAACTCCCGACACCCCAATCAGTTCCTCGAACAGGCGCAACTCTTCTTCCGCGAGAAACCCGTACAAGGCCAGCGCGTCCTCGCGCACATGAGTATGCACGTAAAGTTCCACGTCGCCGCCAATGGCCGGCAGGCGTGCGAGGACGCCGGTGGGCACAAAAACCCGGTACCCGACGCCACCCACGTCCACAACGAGCCAATCCGCGCCCCGCTGCCAGAGCCGGCCCCGCAGCATGCCGATCATCCGGGCACCTCCTGCTCAAGGGCCGTCTGCCAGCGGCGCCTGGTCGAAATGGTCTGCAGGCACGTCAATGCGACGGCCAAGGCGTCCGCCACGTCGTCGGGTCTCGGGACCGCCTTCAGCCCCAGCAGCATCCGGATCATGTAGCCCACCTGCTGCTTGTCTGCACGGCCATGCCCGGTGACCGCCAGCTTAACCTCCAGGGGCGTAAACTCGTGCACGGGGATACCGGCCTGGGCTGCGGCAAGGAGCACCACGCCCCGGGCTTGCCCGACCGCCAAAGCGCTGCGGGTGTTCTTATTAAAAAAGACCTGCTCCACGGCGAGCACGTCCGGCGACTGCGCCTCGATCAGGTGCCGCACCTGCGAGTGAATCTTGACCAAGCGCTCCGCTTCCCCGATCCCAGGGGTTGTGCGTATCGCACCGTAGTCCAGCGCCCGCGGCTTGGGGCCGCCCTCGATAATCCCGAAGCCGGTCACCGAGGTGCCCGGATCGATGCCCAGGATCCTCACCGGAACGCCCTCCCAGAGCTTACCTTGTTCCGGTTTCGCTAACTGTTACGGTCCTTCCTGCCGAACAGCCCGCCGCCTCCAGTTGCGCTGTTACGGCCCCATGAGGCCCTCGAGGATCTGAAACAGCTCCGCAGCATCAGCAAACGGGATGCCAGCTTCCAGTTCGCGCACCTGAAAGGACGGCAAATCCTCGGCGGCAATGGGTTTCTCCTCTACGAGCCGTTGACACCCGCCGGGTGTGCCCGCGAAAACCGCCACCTTGCCCTCATGCAAACCCACAAACCCGCCGTCCCCGGGCGAACACGGCGGCTCATCGGCCACTTCCACGGCGTCGTCGGGCTGAGTCGGTACCGGGTCCAGCGTCGCTTGGGCTAGCAGAAACCCTGCGGCAAAGGACACGCTGGCCGCCAGCATAACCCACCACCGGGCCTTGCGGGTCATGGCGCATCCCCCCGTCGCGATCGTCGGTTCTTTTCCTACGCTTTCCCGCGCGGGGAGAATTTAGCCAGCCGGGTCTGGAGCGGCGCCAGGGCTCAAGCTTGGAGTTTTGGAGCTGCCGGGCAAAACGGAAGGACGCTAGGCCTCCAAGGCTTGGAGCACGTCATCCGGGACGTCGAAGTTCGCGTAGACTTCCTGCACGTCGTCGTGGTCCTCGAGGGCATCCAGCAGCTTAAGAAGCTTCGCGGCGTCTTCTCCCGTCACCTCGACGGACGTCTTGGGAACCATGGTCAGGCCAGCGGACGCGATGGTGTAGCCGGCCTGTGCCAAGTACTCCTTCACCTGTTCGACAACCTCAGGGGCCGAATGCACCTCAAACTGCTCTTCGTTGCGTTTTACGTCGTCAGCGCCGGCCTCGGCCGCCGCCAGCACTAAAGCGTCCTCGTCCTGGACACTCGCTCGGTCGACGGTCACCAGCCCGCGCCGTTCGAACATCCAGGCGACGCAGCCGCTTTCGCCCAAGTTTCCGCCGTAGCGGGAAAACAAGTGCCGTACTTCACTGGCGGTGCGGTTGCGGTTGTCGGTCATGATCTCAAGCATGATCGCAACGCCGCCAGGCCCGTACCCCTCGTAGATGAGTTCTTCATAGGCCGCGCCCTCCAGCTCGCCGGTACCGCGTTTGATGGCGCGCTCGATGTTCTCCATCGGCATGTTCACGGCTCGCGCCTTCTCAATCGCAAGGCGCAACCGGCCGTTGGCGGCGGGATCCGGGCCGCCTTCGCGCGCGGCGACCGTTATCTGCCGCGACAGCTTGGTGAACATCTTGCCGCGGCGAGCATCTTCCTTTTCCTTCTTGTGCTTGATGTTGGCCCACTTGGAATGCCCGGCCATGGACGATCACCTCACCGTCAAAAAATCGTACCATGACGCGGCTTTTGCTGCCAAGGGGACGTCAATCGCGCGATGGCGTCAAGCCACTGTCGCACGAGTAGGGGTGGATCGTCCGACCTCACCGTCGCGGCGGACTAGACGGCGATAGACTGAGACAGTGCCCGCAGGGCTTGCGTGAGCGGTGTGCGATGTCCCCTC
>LZRQ01000206.1 GCA_002159155.1 Firmicutes bacterium ZCTH02-B6 | reverse complement strand
CAATGACAGGAGTGTGACGGCTCCATGGCTGGAACGGTGGAGAAACCTCTGGCCCCGTCGTACCAGGAGGTCCCGGGGGGCATCACCGCCCCTAGAGGCTTTCGGGCGGCGGGGCTCCACATCGGCGTGAAACGTTTCCGCAAAGACCTGGCGCTGGTGGTCTCCGACGTGCGCGCAGCGGCCGCGGCCACGTTTACCACCAACCGGGTCCAGGCGGCGCCGGTCCGCGTCACCCGCGAGCACATCCAAGGCGGGTACCTCCGGGCCATCGTATGCAATAGCGGCAACGCCAACGCGTGCAACGGGCCGCAGGGTGTGCACGATGCGCGGCGCATGGCCGAGCTGACGGCTGCAGCTTTAGGCGCGGCGCCGGGAGAAATCGCCGTGGCCTCGACGGGCGTCATCGGGGTGCCGCTGCCGATGGATAAGATCGCAGCCGGCATCGAGCAGGCGGTGCACCTGCTCAGCCGAGAGGGCGGCGACGACGCGGCGCACGCCATCATGACCACCGACACGTTTCCCAAGCAGGTCGCGATCGAGTTTGAGCTCAAAGGGAAGACGGTGCGCATCGGGGCCATGGCCAAAGGATCGGGGATGATCCATCCCAACATGGCGACCATGCTGGCCTTTATCGCCACGGACGCCGCGATCGAGCCGGCGGCGCTGCAATCGGTGATGCGCCGGTCGGTGGAGCGGACATACAACCGCATTTCGGTGGACGGCGACACTAGCACCAACGACATGGCGGTGATCATGGCCAACGGGATGGCGGGTCATGAGCCGCTGTCCTTGGGCGACCCGGAACTGGAGACATTTGCCGCTGCGCTGGATTATGTCAACGGGGTGCTGGCCAGGGCCATCGCCCGAGACGGCGAAGGGGCGACCAAACTCATCGAGATCCGGGTCGTGGGCGCGCCCACGGAAGCCGACGCGGTCCAGATCGGGCGCAGCATCAGCCGGTCCAACCTGGTCAAGACGGCCATCTACGGCGAGGACGCCAACTGGGGACGCATCTTGTGCGCGGCGGGCTATTCCGGTGCCGACTTTGACCCCGAGCGGGTGGACGTCTATATCGGCGATCTGCTGGTGTGCCAAGACGGCACCGGCCTTGCGTTTGACGAGCAGCGGGCCAAGGAGATCCTTAAGCAGTCGGACGTGGCCGTGACCGTGGATCTCAAGGCTGGCAGCGCGGAGGCCACGGTCTGGACGTGCGATCTCACTTACGACTACATCAAGATCAACGGCAGCTATCGCACGTAGAGGGGGTCCGGCGGTGAATAAGGAGCAGCTGGTGGACAAGGCCCGTGTATTAATCGAAGCGCTGCCCTACATTCGCACCTTTTTCGGCAAGACCTTTGTGATCAAGTACGGCGGCGCCGCCATGACCGACGAGGAGCTCAAAAAGGCGGTCATCCTCGATGTCATCCTGTTGAAATACGTCGGGGTCAATCCCGTGCTCGTGCACGGGGGCGGGCCCGAAATCTCGCAATGGATGCGGCGGGTGGGCAAGGAGCCGCGGTTCGTCAACGGCTTGCGGGTCACCGACGCCGAGACGATGGAAATCGTCCAGATGGTGCTGGCCGGCAAGGTCAACAAGGACATCGTCGGCCTCATTAACCGCTACGGCGGAAAAGCCATCGGCCTGTGCGGGCATGACGGCAACTTGATCGTCGCCCGCAAGCATCCGGGAGATCTTGGGCTCGTGGGCGAGGTGGAAACCATCAACGCGGACCTCCTGCACCTGCTTAACCGGGAGGGCTATATTCCTGTCATTGCGTCCATCGGGTCCGGTTTCGACGGAGAAAGCTACAACATCAACGCCGACTCGGTGGCGGGTGATTTGGCTGCGGCCCTTAAGGCGGACAAGCTCATCATGCTCACGGACGTCGAGGGCATCTTCGCCGAGGAAGGCGATCCCAGCACCCTCATTTCGTCCCTCGAGATCGAGCGCGCTCGACGCATGATCGCCGAAGGGCGCATTGCCGGCGGCATGATTCCCAAAGTGGAGGCGTGCATCAAGGCGCTCGAGAGCGGCGTGCCTCGCACCCACATCATCGACGGCCGCAGCATGCACTCGCTGCTGCTTGAGATTTTCACCGACAAGGGCATCGGCACGATGGTGGTGAGCTGAGATGCGGGATCTGGCCGAGATCCAGGCTTTGACGGCGCAGCACGTGATGAACACCTACAACCGCCTGCCCATCGCTCTCGTGCGGGGTGAGGGCGTGCGGGTATGGGACACCGAGGGACGCCCGTACCTGGACTTCATCGGCGGCATCGGCGTCAACAGTCTTGGGCACGGACACCCAGCGGTGCTCGCGGCGATCCGGGACGCGCTCGGCTACGTGTTGCACACCTCCAACCAGTTTTACATCGAACCGCAGGCCCGGCTTGCCGAGAGGCTCACCGGCTTGTCCGGGCTGGGAAAGGTCTTTTTTTGCAACAGCGGCACCGAAGCCAACGAGGCCGCCATTAAGCTGGTGAGGCGGTGGGGGAGGCAGGACGGTCGCAACCGCTACAAGATTATCGCCGCGCAGAAGTCTTTCCACGGGCGCACCCTGGGCTCGCTGGCCGCGACGGGGCAACCCAAGTATCACGAGGGGTTCGAACCGTTGCCGGGCGGCTTCGTGTACGTGCCGTTCAACGATTTGGATGCGCTCAAGGCGGCCATCGACGAGGAAACGGTGGCGGTGATGCTCGAGCCCGTGCAAGGCGAAAGCGGCGTCTACCCGGCGGACCTCGGCTATTTGCGCGCTGTACGGGAGTTGTGCGACGCTCATGGCCTGCTGTTGATCCTCGACGAGGTGCAGGCGGGGCTCGGGCGGACCGGCCGTCTGTTTGCGTTTGAGCATTACGGCATTCGACCTGACGTGCTGACGCTGGCCAAGGCGCTCGGGAGCGGCATCCCCATCGGGGCCATGCTGGCCCGGGACGAGGTCGCGCAGGCGTTTGCGCCGGGAGCCCATGGCACCACGTTCGGCGGCAACCCGTTTGCCTGCCGGGTGGCCCTGGCGGTGCTGGATACTATCGTGGGGCAGGACTTGCCCAAGGCGGCAGCAGGGGCCGGGGAGCACCTGCGCTGGGCCTTGGAGGACCTGGGCCGCCGGCGGGGGTGGGTCCGCGAGGTGCGGGGGTTGGGCCTCATGGTGGGTGTAGAGCTCGAGGGCGTAACGGCGCCTCGGGTGCAGGCCGAGGCCCAGGCCCGGGGGCTTTTGGTCAACGCCATCGGGTCGTCCATCCTGCGCCTGTTGCCTCCGCTCATCGTCAGCCGAGAGGAGCTAGATGAAGCGGTCGGGATCTTGGAGGCTGCCATGGAGGCGGCCAGCGCGGTCTAGAGGTGACGAATTTGCCCAGGGACAAGGGTTTACGAAAAGTCTGCGTCATCGGTTCGGGGCCCATCGTCATCGGTCAGGCGGCCGAATTTGACTACGCCGGTACCCAGGCCTGCCGCGCTCTGCGGGAGGAGGGGCTCGAGGTCGTCCTGATCAACTCGAACCCGGCCACCATCATGACGGACAGCAATATGGCCGACCGGGTGTACATCGAACCGCTGACGCCCGAGATCGTCGTGCAGGTTCTGGAGCGCGAGCGGCCCGACGGGCTCCTGCCGACCCTGGGCGGGCAGACGGGGCTCAACATGGCCGTTGAGCTGACCCGCCGGGGCGTGCTCGAGCGGCTCGGCGTACGGCTGTTGGGCACGCCGCTGGAGGCCATCCAGCGGGCAGAGGACCGGGATCTGTTTAAGCGCACCATGATCGAGATTGGCGAGCCGGTTCCGGAGAGCCGCATCGTGTCCAGCCTCGCCGAGGCCAGGGAGTTTCTCCAACAGATCGGCTTGCCCGTCATCGCCCGCCCGGCCTACACCTTGGGCGGCACCGGCGGCGGCATGGCCTACACGGAACAGCAGTTTGAGGAGATCGTGCGCCGGGGTCTGCGCAGCAGCCCGGTGGGGCAGGTCTTGCTAGAGCGCAGCGTTGCCGGGTGGAAGGAGATCGAGTTTGAAGTTATCCGGGACGGCGCAGGCAATTGCATCGCCGTGTGCGGCATGGAGAATATGGATCCCATCGGGATCCATACGGGCGACAGCATAGTGGTCGCACCGACGCAGACGCTCAGCCCCGAGGCCTATCACATGCTGCGGGCGGCCGCGCTGCGCATCATTGAGGCTCTGAAGATCGAGGGCGGATGCAATGTCCAGTTTGCCCTCTCGCCGGAGGGCATGGATTACTACGTGATCGAGGTCAACCCGCGGGTGAGCCGGTCCAGCGCCCTCGCCTCCAAGGCCACGGGCTACCCGATAGCCCGGGTGGCGGCCAAGATTGCCGTGGGGCTGAGGCTGGACGAGATCCGGCTGTCTGCCACCGCCGCGGCTACCGCCAACTTTGAGCCGCAGGTCGACTATGTGGTGGTGAAGATCCCTCGTTGGCCCTTTGATAAGTTTGTCACCGCCGACCGGATTCTGGGCACCCAGATGAAGGCGACGGGCGAGGTTATGGCCATCGGGGACACGCTGGAAGCGGCGCTGCTTAAGGCGGTGCGCTCCCTGGAGATCGGGGCGACGGGCCTGCGGCGCAAGGGCATGGATCAGCTGCCGGATGAGGAGGTGCGCCGGCGACTGCCCAATGCCGACGACGAGCGGCTGTTTGTCCTGGCGGAGGCCTTGCGCCGCGGCATGAGCGAGGCGGATGTGGCCCGGGCAACGGCCATCGATCCGTTTTTCATCGCGGCCATTGGCCGCATTGTCGCCTTGGAGCGAGAGCTCGCGGGACTGCAGGCGCTGGGCGGGTGCGCGCACTGGGACGAGGCCGCCTGGCAGTTGATCGCCCGGGCCAAGGAGTTCGGGCTCCCCGACAGGGAGATCGCTGCCCTGGCGGGGGTGGACGAGCTGCAACTGCGGCAGGCGCGCGCCGGGCGAGGTCTGGTGCCCGCGTTCAAGGCCGTAGACACCAATCCCGCGGCTCGGGGCGCCGCGCCGCCGTATTACTACTCCATCTACGGCAAGGGCGATTCGGTGCCGCCGATGGACAAGCCGTCGGTGCTGGTGCTAGGTTCCGGGCCGATTCGTATCGGGCAGGGGGTCGAGTTTGACTACTGCTCGGTGCATGCCGTCTGGGCCCTTCGGGAGGCGGGTTACCGGGCCATCATTATCAACAACAATCCGGAAACGGTCAGCACCGACTTCGACACGGCCGATCGGCTCTATTTCGAGCCCTTGACCTTAGAAGACGTCTTGAATGTGATCGAGAAGGAACGGCCCAGCGGGGCCATCGTCCAGTTTGGCGGCCAGACGGCCATAAACCTGGCGGGTCCATTGGCGCGAGCCGGCGTGCCGGTCTTGGGTACTTCCGTGGACGCCATCGACTTGGCCGAGGACCGCGAACGGTTTTCCCAGTTCCTGCGGAAGCTGGGAATTCCCCAGGCTGAGGGACGGACGGCCACGTCGATCCAGGAGGCTATGGGCATCGCCCTCAAGCTCGGGTTTCCGCTGGTAGTGCGTCCGTCCTATGTGTTGGGCGGCCGGGCCATGGAGATCGTCCACGATGACCAGGAGCTCTTGGAGTACATGAAGTACGCCGTGGAGGTTACGCCCGACCACCCGGTGCTGGTGGACCGCTATCTGCCCGGCAAGGAGCTGGAGGTGGACGCGATCGCGGACGGGGAACGGGTGCTCATTCCCGGCATCATGGAACACGTGGAGCGGGCTGGTGTACAC
>LZRQ01000205.1 GCA_002159155.1 Firmicutes bacterium ZCTH02-B6 | reverse complement strand
AGCAACGGTATCGTCGCCTTACTTACTGACTGGGGCGAGCGAGACTTCTACGTGGGCGCCGCCAAGGGCGTGGCCCTGTCCATCTTCCCCGAGGTCAAGCTAGTCGACATCACCCACGACGTGGAACCCTACAACATTATGGAAGGCGCCGTCACGCTCATGCTGGCGGCCCGCGAGTTCCCGGCGGGCACCACCTTCGTGGCGGTGGTAGACCCCGGCGTGGGCACCGAGCGCCGGCCCATCGTTGTGCACACGCAAAACGATCTGTTCTTTGTGGGCCCGGACAACGGCATCTTCACGCTGGTCATGCAAGAACTCGGCGTGAAGGCCGTCTATCACATTACGAACTCCAGCTTCATGCGCCCGGGCAAGATCTCGTACTCGTTCCACGGGCGCGACATCTTTACTCCAACGGCTACGCACATCGCGGCGGGCCGCCCGGTATCCGAGGTGGGACCGGTCATCGATGACTATGTCTTGCTGGACATTGAGCCGGCGCGGCGGGAAGGCGACGCGCTCATCGGCGAGATCATCCTGGTCGATGTCTATGGCAACCTGCAAGCCAACATCGGCGCCGCCTTGGTGGAGGAGCTGGGGCTCCAGTTCGGCGACGAAGTGTGGGTCACGGTGGGCGACACCACGGTGCGCAGCAAGTTCGTGAACACCTACGGCGACGTCCCCGTGGGCGACGACCTGATATTCATCGCCAGCACCGACCTGCTGGAGATTGCCGTCAACTACGGCAACGCCGCCGAACGCTTCAACGCCGGCATCGGCTCGCCGGTGCGGATTGAGCCCATTCGGTGACGCGCCCGAGGGGCAAAGCGGAGCGAAACAATGAACGTGGGTGAGGCCTGCCGGCGGCAGGCCTCGCTTATTGTTTGACGCTCCGGGACGGTGCGGCGCAACGCTTGCACAGTCTACTCTTCTACCGAAAATCTTCGACCGCGAGCAGCTCGATAAGCCGTGCCCACGTGGTGGCGACCGGAGCGCCTTCTTTGCTTTCGGGAGCGACAGTGCGCTTCACGTTTTCGACGGCGGTGGACGTTAAGCTGCCGAGCCCTTCAAGCTTTTCGGCGATCGGTGACACCGGCAAGCAGTAGTACGCGGTGCTGCGCGGGTTTGGATACCCCAGTTCCCGCATGCGCCGCGCCGTCAAGAGCCACGGGTCGCCGATGACCCGCCAGAGGGATGCGTGCGCGAGCGGCGGTCCGTACAAGACGACGATTTCCGCGGCCAGCTGCTCGGAGCCGAGGCCGACGCTGCCCGTGCGCTGGTCCGCACGCATGTTGTACAAGCCCGTTTCCCGAATCCAGCGAAAGTGTTCGTCGTCGCGGACGAAGCCCAGCAGCACGCGCGTATCCGCGGGTGGTCTCGTCAAGAACGAAACAGCCTTAACCCGCGCCCCGGCCGGCGGTTCGGCAAAGATCTCCCGCTCCCAGTAGCGCTGCCGTTCATGCTGGGAAGCTTGGTCCGCCACGTGATCGAGCACCGCCGAAAGAAACTGTCGAATGCCGTGTATGCCCAGAGCCTCGCCGTCGCGGCCGGGCCGCAGCGCAAACGCGCCGAGTCCGGGAAGAATTTCGTGGTAGCGATACAGGACTTGGTTTTCGTCGCCGGGGTAAATCACGTAGGCGCCCGACGAGCGCCGGATGGCATCCCGGTAGGCGTGCATCTTCAAGAGGTCTTCCGGAACAGGCCCGGCGGCGCCCGCCGCGTCGCCCTCCGCCTCCCTTTCGCCGGTGTCGTCGGCATCCGGTTCGCCGGCAGCCTCCAAGTCGCCGCCGTTTTCAGCGAAAAGCTCCCGAATAGAATCAATGCGGTACTTCGCGTCAAAGTGCAACCACACTTCGTCTTTGTCCCCGTGGTACCCGGGGACCCGGATGCGCAACGAGCAGTCAGGCTGCAAACTGCGAGTCCACGAGCCGTGCTGCCGACCTGGCCGGAACGTCCGGTTGTACCAGAGCTCGAGCTCCAGCTTCCTCCCCAGGCGTTCCACCGTTCCCTTCAGCACCCGGTGCTTTCCCCGCTTCAATCGCAAGTCCAAGCCCGTGTCACCGCGCTCCAGCAGCTGCTCCAGCGGCAGCGGAGTCCGGCACATACTCGAAATCATCCGCGCCAGCTGGAGAAAGACCCAATACTCGTAGAGAACGGCCACGTCTTTCTGCCCGGCGCTGTATACATCCTCGCCGCCCGGCCACGACAACATGGCCGCCAGCTCCGACTGGACGTAAAGCTTGTACATGTCGCGGTAGCCGGCCCGCTTCTCCAGCACTTGATTGCCCGCCGGCGATTGCGCCAGCGGGCCCACCTGGCGAAACAGCGGCTGCGACAGGACTTCATCCAGCCGCGCCAGCACTGCCGCCGCCTCGCGCCGGCCCCGCTCCGCGGCCGGGCCGTCGCCTGCTCTCGCCAAGGCATCCGCGATGCCGGTTACCATGTTTCGCCACTGCAGCAAGACGTGCTTGACAAACCGGTTCGGCAGCGTGTCGTGCGTCTCGAAGGTCCTGCGCACAGGGATCCGTGCCGGCAACGACTGTACCACGGCCGTGCCTGGCCGGCCGAGCCACGGCACCCTCGGACCGCCTCGTAACAGAGCCCGGGCAACGTAAGGACCACTCGGAATCGGCTGGCCCGCGGGCCGCAGTTCCTGCTCGTCGCGCCATTCACGGTGTGGACTCGACAAGATCTGGCTGATCGCAGCCTCGAAGTCGTCTCCCGCCATGATGCTGCACAAAAACGCAAACCGCTGGTACAACGTGGGCGCATCCGCGTCCGTTCGAAAGGTGAAACGGGCCTGTGCGGGCGCGAAGCTGCGCATGATGACCTCGGCGAACGTATCGGCCAGATCCCGCAGCATCCAACGGTAATGCGACAGGTAGTCGAGCTTCGCGGCCCGCACTTCCAGCTCGAAACCGCCAATGCGCTTTCCCTCTACGAATACGCTCACCGGCAGCGTCCCTGTGTACAGTCCCGTGCGGATCCGGCCCGTCAGCCGCGGCCAGGGGTCCGGACGGAAAATTTCCGGCCGGTCGGTCGTGACCGACAACTGCGGCTCGACGGTTTCAAACACGAAGGTGTAGTGATATTCACAGCCTTCCAGCAGCTGGACTCCCGCGACGCCGTCTTCAAGCTCCGGATCGTCCCGCCGGTCCAGAAGCGGCGGGGCGGCCGCCCGTTCGCTGCTGCTCAGCACCTGGATTTCGATATATCCGTGCCGCGCGCCGCGGGCGTTCACGATGGGAACCTGCACCTTGTTGACCGCGAACATGGGACTACTCCGCGAAACTGGCGAATTGATTGGCTCGCAGGTTGGCCGTCATCCGCTGCACTTTCGCAAACGAACGCGGCAAGCGCGGGCCGCCCTGCCCGTCCGGCGGATTGAGCGGGTCAAAACGCGTCTCCCCGGCCCGCGATGGCGGCGCCTCCAGGGAAAAGGCGAAGTAGCCGACGGCTTCCAACACAGGCTCCAGCCGGCGCCGGTTGCCGTGCAGCCGCGGCAAGATTTTCTGCATGACGATGGCGTCCAGCGCCGCTTCGACACTGGGCTCGCCCGCCGCGGCCAGCATCGCTGCGAAACGCAGACTTTCCCGAAAGACCCGGTGACCGAACTCGAAGCCGAATTGGCTCAGAATCCGGTGCAGATCGCGCAGGCGGCTGCTGATTTCCTCCTTTTGCGGATGCGGGTTGTTCACGTGCCAGTCCGGATCCGTGGCAATCGCTAGGAAACCTTTGACCAGCTCCGCGGGGCCGGGCTCGCAAGGAACGGGCCTCCGCAAGTCGTCGGCCAAATCGTCGGTGCTCACCCGAAACTCCAGCGTGTTGGCCCGGTCCAGCACTTTCGGCGAGAACATGTACGTTGTCTCGTCCACGTTCACGGTGCCGACGATGAACAAGTTGGGCGGGAACCTCAGCTCCCGCGGCCCCTCGGGAACCACGCGCCACACGCCGTTTCCTTCCAGGGCAACGTTGGGCAGGCACGGCGCACCCGATTCCATACCTGAAAGGACATCGGCAAAGTACCGCTCCACGTGGGCCAAGTTCATTTCGTCCAGGATCAGCAAATACGGCCACTCGGGGTCGCGAGCCGCTTTCAGCATGAATTCCAGCGCCGGCGGGACATACCATGCCCGCCGCCCGTCCTTCGTTTCCTGAAGCGCATCTTCGTACCCGAACAGTGCGTCCGAACCCGTCCAGTCAGGCCGCACCGCCACCAGCTTCACACGCTCATGACCGAGCCAGTTTCCGAACTGGAGTGCGATTTGGGTCTTGCCCGATCCGGACAGCCCCGTCAGAATCGCGAACGGTTTCGCAGCTAAGCTCGCAGCAAACGAACGCACAAAGCCGAGGTCATATCGCAAGTGGCTCTCTTCCAACGCACGAGCAAAGGCCATTGTCGCAGCTTTCAAATCCGGGCGAACGACGATCCGCGTTGCTCCTGACAGCCATGGGGGATACACGGCTTTGCTCAGTTCGGACCAAACGTCCATCAGTCGGCTCCATTCGTCTGACTCAAAGTGAGTACGGATGGCACCGAGCACGTAGGGGCGCAACTGGTCATTTGTGATGCATTCAATTCGGTTCTCAGCGATTTGTACGCGAGTCCCAACAACGTGCCTTCGGCTCACCGTTCCGCGAACAACTAGTCGTTGACCGTCGTCCGTGATAACGTTCCAGAACCCGTCTCCACTCAGATGGTAGTACGGGTACTCAGGTCTGGATGAATCCGCACCGATGGCCGCAGCCAACTGTTCGTAATACTCCAGCAATGGTCCCTGTTCAAACGCGACGTCAAACCCCTCGACAACCGTTCGTATTGCTGCCAGCAGCATCAGTGGCCTATAGCGCATGCGTTGTTCTCCCAGAACGGCCGTGCGCAGCCGAGTTATCTCGTCTACAAACTGGCGCAGCATTTGGTTGTCGAATGCGCCCGAAGGGGACGGGATAGTACGTAGATAGTCAAGGAGCCACGAAGGCCAATTTGTTTCGAAGCGATTAGCGAGTTCCTTGAGCGCCTCGAGCCCAAAACGATAAAGATAGCCTTCCTTAACACCCCCAGCCTTATTAAAAGGGTGGTCTACGGTGGGTAGGTTTTGGAGGCTGGCGACGACATCGCGCGGGATGGGTGGGTCTAACAGATAATACTCGCTCCGCACTAGGTAGCCCATGTGGCCACCGTAATCTCGGTCGGTCTCGTATGGGTATGGCGCCTGGACAGCCGGCGCTTGAACGCTGCTGATTGCACGGACATGCTTATCACTGTAGTGAAGCACGATATCGCCGGCTTGAATTTCCTCCATCCTTCGCCAATGAGGCGGAGTGAACCCCGCTTTGTTGCGCAGAGGAGCAAAAAAGAAGCCAGCTCGTGCGGAGTGTTGAAATTTGGGAGGCCGTTGATTTACCCACCAGACATTCACAAATGTTTGGTCGTCGTTACGGGTAGCCACTACTAACACACTCTCCCCGCGCAAGAACAAATCTCGCTACACTTGGAACAGCCCTTCGAATACCCCTACAACCCATTAAGTCAGGTTCCAGGTTAAGCTCACGTTCAAAGGTTAGAAATCCATCAAGGTCAGAAATCCATAAAATCACCAGTGCAGTGGCTGTGCTGAGGCCTCTAGAACCGAAAAACGTGGAGACCTCTGCATAGCTCGCTCACAGTCCAAAGCCACCTTTTTCCTACACAATTCTACTAAGTTCTTTCTTGGCGTGTTCACAAACCCTTTCTAATGCCAAGTACTCGGATCATTACGTCATGGGAAAACGGTGATGGCTTAATC
>LZRQ01000204.1 GCA_002159155.1 Firmicutes bacterium ZCTH02-B6 | reverse complement strand
GGCCGGGCTGGCCTACGTGCCCCAGGACAGGCGGATGTTCCCCAACCTGACCGTTGAGGAAAACCTGGAGGTGGCCGAGGCAGCCCATGCCCACCGCCGGCCCCGGGAGGAAGTCTACGAGCTCTTTCCCGTGCTGGCCGACCGGCGCCGGCAGCTGGCCGGTTTCCTGAGCGGCGGCGAGCAGCGCATGCTGGCCTTGGCCCGGGCGCTGGTGGCAAATCCCACCCTTATCCTCCTGGACGAGCCCACCGACGGCCTCGCGCCGGTGGTGGTGGAGCAGCTGCTGTCGCGGATCCGCGCGATCGCCGCCCAGGGGATCAGCATCCTGCTGGCGGAGCAGAACGTGCGTTTCGCCGGCATGCTGGCGCAGCGGGGGTACCTAATCCACAAAGGGGTTATCCAGCGGGAAGGCACCGTGGCCGAGCTGCTGGCCGACGAGGAAGCGGCCGGCCGGTACTTGGCCGTGTAAACGCCAGGGGGGGACCCCCAGGGGGAACACCAGGGGGAGCACCAAGGGGGAACACCAGGGGGGAACACCAGGGGGGAACACCAGCCGAAAGCAACAGAAGCGATGGCTGGACGGGGAACGCCGACGCGAGGAACGAGGAAAGGGGGAACCTGCCGTGTCTGCGCTGCCCTTGGGGGCGTACGAGCACATCCTGGTGACGGAGGACGGGCCGGTGGCCATCGTCACCATGAACCGGCCCCACAAGCGCAACGCGCTGTCCCTGGCCCACATGCGGGAGCTCATTGCCGCGTTGGGGCGGATCGGCCGCGAGCGACAGCACCAGGTGGTCATCCTGCGGGGCGCGGGGCCGGCCTTTTGCTCGGGCCACGACCTGAGCGAGATGGTAGGCGCGGAGCCGGCCTTTTACCGTGAGCTGTTTGACACCTGCACCGAGCTTATGGAAACCATCCAGTCCATCCCGCAGCCGGTCATCGCCCAGGTGCACGGCATTGCCACCGCGGCGGGCTGCCAACTGGCCGCCACATGCGACCTGGTGGTGGCCGCGGAGAGCGCCCGGTTTGGCACGCCGGGGGTCAAGATCGGCCTCTTTTGCTCGACGCCCATGGTGGCCTTAAGCCGCGCCGTGGGCCGCAAGAAGGCGCTGGACATGCTGCTGACGGGCGATCCCATCACCGCCCAGGAGGCGCTCATCCACGGCCTCGCCAGCCGCGTCGTGCCCGACGACCAGCTGGAGGCGGAAACCTTGAAGCTGGCCCACAAGATCGCCCAGGCCAGCTCGTACGTTTTGGCCGTCGGAAAGCAGGCCTTTTACCGCCAGATTGAGCTGCCGCAGCAGCACGCCTACGGGTATGCGAAGGAAGTGATGACCCTCAACGCCCTGGCGGCCGACGCACAGGAGGGCATGTGCGCGTTTCTGGAAAAGCGTACGCCGGTCTGGAGACACCGCTGACGGACGATTCCGGCTAGCCCAGGGACAAGGGGGCTGTCGCCACCCGGGGCAGCAGCTCCGCCGCTTCCTCGGCCGTCACAGAGCCGGTGGAAAAGCGTCTCGCCTTGGCGGTGGCGGCTGCAACGCCCAGCCGCACCGCGTCGTGCAGGCTCCAGCCCCGGGTCCAGCCGACGGCAATGCCTGCCACTAACGCGTCGCCGCAGCTGATGGTGTTTACGGCTTGGATCGAGGGCGGCACCATCGCGTACACGCCGCCCTCCTCGGCCACCACCGCACCCAGAGGACCCAGGGAGGCCACCACTTGGGTGCCAAAGCGCCGGCGCACCTCCCAGGCTACGCCGGCGGCCCAGCGGCGCACCGACTGTCCATCGACGGCCGGCGCATCGACGGCGGGCTCGTCGCCGGCGGGCCCATCGCCGGTGAGCCCCAGCCGGCGGGCCAGCTCCCGCAGTTCGTCCAGATTGGGTTTGATGAGGGATGGCCCGGCCTCAAGCCCCAGCGCCAGCGGCTCGTCCGACGCGTCCAGGATGGCGGGCACGCCTAGCCTGCGCGCGATGGCCACCAGCTCTTTGTACGTGTCGCTTCCCAGGCCCGGCGGCAGGCTCCCCGACATGACCACCACCCGGGCGTGGGCCGCCAGCTCCCGGAACTTCTCTACTACTGCCCGCCGCGTGCCCGGCGGTACGGGCGGCCCGGGCTCGCGGATCTGGCTCAGGGTATTGGCGTCCGGATCGTAGATGATGTGGCAACTGCGGGATTCGCCCTCGATCCAGACAAAGTCGTTGGCGATGCCCCTGGCGGCGATCAGGTCCCGCACGTGTCGCCCCGTATGGCCGCCCAAGATCCCCGTGGCCAGCACCTCGGCCCCCAGCGCCCGGGCAAAGGAGGCCACGTTGAGGCCCTTGCCGCCCGGCGAGCACTCCACGTGGGCGGCGGCCACGTCCCGACCCACGGCGAAGCCGGGGACCGAATACGTCTTGTCTAAAGAAGCGTTCAGGGTGACGGTCAGGAGCACGGGGCGACCTCCCCGAGGCGTTTATGCGCAGACGACGTCGATGCCCCGCCGGCGCAGTTCGTCCAGGAACGGCGCCGGCGCGTCGGTATCGGTGATGAAGCGGCTGACGCGGGACAGGGGGCCGATGTAAGCGGGCGTAACCTTTTCCACCTTGCTGTGGTCGGCGACCACCCACACTTGCCGGGCCTGCTCCATGAGCACCCGGTTGGTCTGGGCCTCGCTGAGATGGTAGGTGGTCAGTCCCTGCTCGAGGGAGATGCCGTCGACGCCGATGACCGCCACGTCCACGTACAGCTCCCGGAAGGTCCGCTCGGCCACGTGGCCCACCAGCTCCAGCGACCGGCCCCGCAGGGTGCCACCGGTGACGATCACCTCGGCTTCCTCGGACGTGGCCAGCTCCAGTGCGATGTTGAGCGCGTTGGTGACGACGACGACCCGTTTACCCCGCAGGGCCGTGGCCACATGCGCTACGGTGGTGCCGCCGCTGCAGCCGACCACCTGTCCCGGCTGGATGAGCGCAGCCGCGGCCAACCCGATGCGCCGTTTTTCCGCGGCGTAGGAGGTGGCTTTGAGGTTAAGGGGGAGCTCCTCCCGCGGATCCGCCGACAGCGCGCCGCCGTGGGTGCGGTGCACCTTGCCGAGGCGGGCCAGCTCGTCCAGGTCCCGCCGGATGGTCGCCTCCGAAACCCCGAGGCGCTGCGCCAGGGCGGCGACGGAGACCGCGCCCCGCCGCGCCAGTTCCCCGAGGATAAGCTCGTGCCGCTGTTCCTTCACGAAACCGCCCCCCCAATCCCCCGTTTTCACCCCCAACTCCCATGTTCAAGAATAGCATACGGTCTGGATTCGAGCAATATCAAACGATTTCGCACCAAAAACGAACAAAATCGAGCGTATGCGTGTTGACTTTTGATTGATTTCAGGTTAGGCTTGAAATAAGAGGTGGAGTGGGCGTGACCCATACAGAAAAAGAAATCTTGTCACAACCAGAGTTGTGGGAAAGAGCGCTGGAGCAAAGCCGGGAGGTTGCCGGTCAGCTCAAGGAGCTCGCGGGCTCCGGGATGGCCCTAGTGGGCGCCGGCAGCTCCTATTACGTCGGCATTGCGGCCGCCCGTTATCTCAACGCCGTCGGCGTCGCGGCGGCCCGGGCGGTGCCCGCATCGGAGTTTGCGCCGCGCGCTGGGGAGCTGGTCCTCTGTATCAGCCGCAGCGGCACCACCACGGAGATCCTTGAAGCCGTCTCGGCGGCCAAGGAGGCCGGCAACGTCACGTTGGCCCTCACCGCGGAGCCTGCCAGTCCCCTGGCACAGGAAACCCATGAAGTGATCTCTTTGGCCTATGTGCGCGAGGACAGCGTCGTACAGACCGGCTCAGCCACCACGGCCATGTTGCTCTTGCGCGCGGCGGCCGATCTCCTCGCGGGCCGGGTTCCGCCGGTGCATCTGCCGGAGGAGCTGCGCCGGTCCCTGGCGGAGGACGTGGAGCCTCTGGCCCAGCACGACCACGTGGTGGTGCTCGGCTCGAGCTGGCGCCTGGGCGTCGCCTGCGAAGCCGCGCTCAAGCTCCAAGAGATGGCTCAGCTTTGGACCGAGCGGTACGTGCCGCTGGAGTACCGCCATGGGCCCATCAGCTGCGCGGGGCCGAGGACCCACGTCGAAATCTTGGATCCCTGGGACGAACGTATCGGCGCGCTGACGGCAGACATCCAGCGGGTCGGTGCGCGGGTGCGCGTCGCCGCCGCGGATCCCCTGGTGGAACTCGTGCGCCTGCAGCGGGTCGGCCTCAAGACCGCCCTGCGGCGGGGATTGAACCCGGACAAACCGAGGCACCTCACGCGGTCGGTGGTGCTGCCGACGGAGCCCGCACCGGCGACGTAGCCAGAGCAGAGCATCGGTGCTCTGCGGGAGGAGGGATGACCGGCAGGGCAGTGCACGCAGTCGAACCACGGGAGTTGGCGCTGCTTTCGGCGATAACCTGGCTTGGAGGTGTTTCCCTTGACGCGCTGCGCCCTTGTCACCGGATCCCGTTGGTTGTTGACGCTGGTCCTTGTGCTGGCTCTCGCGGTTGCCGCTTCCGCACAAGGAGCCTTGGAAGATCGCCTCGTCATTTACTCGCCCCACGGCGACCAGGGCCAGGTCTTCGTGGAAGAGTTTCAGAAGCTGTACCCCAACGTGAAGGTGGACTATCTCTTCCTTGGCGCGCAGGAGGTGCTGGACCGGATTCGCGCCGAACGGGGCAACCCGCAAGCCGACATCTGGTGGGGCGCGCCGACCAACCTGTACCTGCAGGCCAAGCGAGAGGGCTTGCTGCAGCCCTACATCCCCTCTGGGGCCGACGCGATTGATCCCGCCTACCGGGATCCCGACCACTACTTCTACGGCACGTTCCTGACGCCGCTGGTCATCGTCTACAACACCCGGGCCGTCCGTCCTGCCGATGCGCCCAAGGACTGGGACGACCTGCTGGATCCCAAGTGGAAGGACCGCATCGTCATCCGCGACCCGCTGGCGGCCGGCACCACCCGCACCATGTACATCGCCATGGTGTACCGGTTCTACAAGGAGACGGGCTCGGCCGAAGCGGGCTTTGACTGGCTGCGCCGGCTGGACGCCAACACCCGCAACTACTCGTCCCACTCCGCCGTGATGTTCCAGGAGCTGGCCCGGGGCGTCGGCGACGTTACGGTGTGGAACATACCCGACACGGAAACCCAGATCGGCCAGGGCATGCCTTTCGCGTACTTGGTGCCCGAGAGCGGCACGCCGGTCATCGTGGACGGCATCGCCATGGTGGCAGGCGCCCGTCATCCCAACGCCGCCAAAGCCTTCTACGAGTTCGTCATGTCCAAGGAAGTCCTGACGCGGTTTGCCACCGAGTTCAACCGGATGCCGGCCCGCAGCGACATCCCCGCGGAGCTGTTGCCCGAGTGGATGCGCCAGTCCATCAAGCCCATGGAGCTGGACTGGGAGGTGCTGGCCGAGTACGGCGATCAGTGGATGCGGGAATGGGATGAAAACATCCGCGGCCGCAGCCGCTAAGGTGGCCCGGGGCGCGGGGCGGTCAGGCCCCGCGCCCCACGCTATTGGAGGGGTAGCATGAAGCCTGCGCGCGATGCCCACCGCTGGGGGCGGCTGCTGGCCAAGGCCCGAACCTACCTCTTGGTGCTGGTCGTCCTCGCCATCCTGTTGAGCTACGTGGGCTACCCGCTGTTGCAGACGGTCCTCATGAGCCTGACCAGCGGCAGCGAGCTGTCCCTGGCCAACTACCGGGAGTTCTTTAACCGCCAGCGGCCCATCAACCTGGAGGCGCTGGGCAACAGCCTTTACCTGTCCTTCTGGACGGTGCTGCTGAGCGC
>LZRQ01000203.1 GCA_002159155.1 Firmicutes bacterium ZCTH02-B6 | reverse complement strand
GCCCGTCTGCCGATCCAGGTATCTTCGGCGGCGAAACGTGAGGTCGACGCCAAACAGCGTCTGCAGCGTGCGTGGCTGCATGTCCCGCATGCGAAAGCGACGCCGGTCCCGCTGTTCGGCCAGCCAACCGTCGATTTGCTCCAAGGCCTTCACCAGCACGTCGGCAAATTGGCGAGCCATCCACGTGAAAAGCCCGGCCTCCAGTTCTTGCAGGGAAAAGCCGAGTTGCTTGCGAAGTTCGTTCATGACGAGAAGCCCCTTCCTGTGGTGTTTTTGGCCGATACAACACGTTCGGAAGACCGGCTTCTCGTCCCTTCTTTTTCCAGCCCCGCGCCCCGGGCGGTACCGCCCGGGGCCTTTACGGCTCGCGCCACCCATCCTTTCAATTCGTATCCGCACGATCCACCGCAATCGGGGAATGCCCCAGTACTATTGACTCACATCAAGCCTTGTCTGCGCGGATGCGTGGGGCAGCCGCGCTTTACACTTTGCCGTGAAAACTCGACAAGTTTCCAAAGGGTCGTGTTCGCCGCAACGTCAGTGCAGCGTCCCGAAAGCACTGCGTCCAGCACTTCCCCTACGTATCCAGCGCTGCCCCTTACGCCCGCGCCGGCGCGGGCGTTGGCGTTCCAGAGTTTTTGCGGTGCTGGCCCAAAAGCAGCCTCAGGCTGTTGAGGATGACCAGCACGGTGCTGCCTTCGTGGCCGACGACGCCCAAGGCGAGGACGAGGCCGTGGGTGAGCACCAGCGTCGACAAAACCACAATAACGCCCAAGGCAAACACAAGGTTTTGCCAAATGATGCGCTGCGTGCGCCGGCTCAACGCGACCGCGTGATTGAGCTTGTCCAGGTCGTTCGTCATCAGGACCACGTCGGCGGTCTCCATGGCCACATCGGTGCCAGCGGCTCCCATGGCAATACCGACCGTGGCCGTCGCCAGCGCCGGTGCGTCGTTGACGCCGTCGCCAACCATACCGACGCGGCCAACCGTCTGCCGCATGCGGGCGATGATGTCGGCCTTCTCGCCCGGCAGCAGCTCCGCGTAGACTTCGTCCACACCCGCTTGCCGGCCGATGGCCTCGCCGACCCGGCGATTGTCGCCGGTTAAGAGCACGATCTTCTCGACGCCTTGCGCTTTAAGCCGAGCGATCATCTCAGGCACCCCAGGCCGCAGGGCATCCACAACGGCCACCAAGCCGATGACGGTTGCGGCTACGCCGACGAACATGACCGTCTTGCCCTGTTGCTCGAGGGTTTCGGCTTGGGCCAAAACCTCGTCGGCCACGTCAGGGACGTACTCCCGCAACATGCGGCGGTTCCCAAGCCACACGGGCCGGCCATCCACGTCAGCCGCCACGCCTTTGCCGGGAACGGCTACTGTATTGCTCGCGGCCGTCCAGGCAAGACCTTCCGCCCGGGCGGCCTCAAGGATGGCCAGGGCCAACGGATGCTCGGAACGCCCCTCGGCGGCCGCGGCCAGCGCCAGCAGCTCCTGGCGCGTGCACCCTCCCAGCGGCACAACGTCAGTGACCTGCGGCCGGCCAATGGTCAAGGTGCCCGTCTTGTCAAAGCAAAACGCTTTGACATCGGCCAAGTTTTCCACGTGCATCCCGCCCTTGAACAGGACACCACTGCGGGCGCCGTTGGCGATGGCGGCCACCACCGGCGCCGGCACCGCCATGGCCACGGCACAGGGCGAGGCGACCACCATCAAGGTGATCGCGCGGTAAACCGAAGCGCCCACGTCGCGGCCAAGGGCGATGGGGATAAGCGCGGCCAGGATGGTGGCCAAAATCACACCTGCGGCGTAGTACTGCTCGACACGGTCAATCACCCGCTGGGTGGGCGCCACTTCGCTCTGAGCTTCCTCCACCATGCGGACGATTTTGGCGATGACCGTTTCCTCAGCGTGCTTGGTCACCTTTACCTCCAGGGCGCCGAACAAGTTGACCGTACCGCCGAAAACCTCGTCCCCTTCACCCTTATCCACCGGTATCGACTCTCCGGTGATGGACGACTCGTCCAGCGACGACGCTCCAGCCACGATGTGTCCGTCGATGGGCACCCTCTCACCGGGGCGAACGATGATGATGTCACCAATTTGGAGCTCGTCGGTGGGCACCAGCCGGGTTTCCCCGTCGGGCTCTTTGCGCAGCGCCTCCTGCGGCCGCATGGACATCAGGGCCGTGATGGCCCGCCGCGTCCTCTGCAGGGCATAAAATTGCATGGCATTGCTTAGGGAAAACAAGAACAGCAGGATTCCGCCTTCGAGCCACTCCCCGATGGAGGCCGCCGCAACGGCCGCGAGCACCATCAGGAGGTCGACGTCGATGCGGCGCTGATCGACCAACTCCCTGAGTCCCTGTCGCAGGCTGAGCACGCCTCCAGAGAAGTAGGCCACCACGTACAGGGCAATAACAAGGGGCCGGCGGGCTCCCGTGGCGGCGGCCACTTGGGCGGCGATGAGAAACAGCGTGCAGCCGACTACTGCTGCCGCCAGGTAATGCCGCTGCCATAACTCCCTCAAGGTCGCCGACATCCCGGCGAAGCGGCGGTCCTTTCCCGCTGGGCTTGGCGCCGCCGCGGAACCGGTCTTCGCTTTTACCGCCCCGGCAGGCCCCTTTGCTTTGGTGATACCGTTGGACAACGGCGGTCGCTCCTTCCCTGCCCCTTTCCCTGCTTACCATATCACGGCACGCAGGATTCCGTCGATGTTAAGGACAGATGTTCGGGCGGACGAAGCGGCGCCGTAAGGTCGGTGGTAAGCCGCGCCCTGGCACAAGCGGCAGGAACGCCGCAAGGACCGCGGAAGACTGGTGACGGGCAAGTCTCGGTCCACCGCAAACCGCCACCTGGCGCTGCGCGTGGTCTTGGGCGCCGCCCCAACGTTGACCCCGGATGCGAGGGGGAACACTGCGCTATGAAGTGGATCATTGACACAGACCCGGGCATCGACGATGCCGCCGCCATTATCACCGCCATCCGCTCTGGGCTGGACGTCATCGCCATCACGACCGTTCACGGAAACACGCCGCTTAAGTTCACCACCCGGAACGCGCTCCTGCTCACCGAACTGTTGGATGTGAGCACGCCGGTGTACGCAGGCACGGAACGGCCCCTGCTGCAGCGGCCGCTGGACGCGGCGCAAGTACACGGTTCTGACGGCTTCGGTGACGCGAACTTGCCCGCGCCCCGGAGGCAGCCGGAACCCGTGCATGCCGTCGACCGCATCATCGAGGCCGCCCATCAGCACAGCGGCCAGTTGTCCATCCTGGCCATCGGGCCGCTGACCAACGTGGCCCTGGCTATCGCCAAAGACCGCTCCATCACCGCCAAGGTGTCCCGGCTGGTCATCATGGGCGGCACCAGCCACGCGCAGGGTAATACGAGCATTGTAGGCGAGTTCAATGTGCTGGCGGACCCGGAGGCCGCTGCCATCGTGTTTGAGTCCGGGATCCCCATTACCCTCGTTCCTTGGGAAACCACCACCAAAGCGGTCATTCCGGCCGCGGCGTTTGCGGCGATCCGAAGTTCCTCGAGTCGGCTGGCACAGACGTTTCTCACCATCAGCGAACCGCTGTGCGAAACTACCCGCCGGTTTCTGGGGATGGAAGGCATCGTGCTCTGCGACCTGGTGGCGGCAGGGGTAGCTATTGACCCGGCCATGGTCACCGAGCAGGTGCACACATATGTGGGCGTAGAGACCGCAGGCACCCTGGCGCGGGGTTTGACGGCGGTGGACTATGCCCGGCACAGCGGGAGGCAGCCCAATGCAACAGTGTGCCTCGACGTCGACCGCGACAAGCTCACCGCACTCTTTGTGCAGGCGGTCTCGGCATAGGCGGACGACACATCGGTGCCTGGTTGCCTACTGGCGTCCGAGGGTTGCGGGAGAGGGAGCCACTCAACGACGAAGCCCCTTCGGAAAATCACTTCCGAAGGGGCCTTACTTTGGTGCGGGACCCGGGACTCGAACCCGGAACTTCTTCCTTGTAAGGGAAGCACTCTGCCAGTTGAGTTAATCCCGCACGCGGCGATCGGAAACGTACCGTACTTTGAGTATACGACCTCATGCCCCCAGCGTCAACGCTCCACGACGCCGGTAGTAGTGCGCAACCCCCCAATCCCGCGCGGCTGTGAGCCCCTGCGACCATCTCCGGGACGGGCAGCACGACATCGCTGCGCCCAAGTGGGAATGGACGCCACACCTGGCGCGTACATTTCGCACGAAGCCGCCTACAACACCGCAAGCGTCGCCCCGGACCGAGACAGCCTATGAACGCGGGAGAGGAGCGCGGGCATCGTGCGTGCACTGTGGAAGGGCGCCGTCAGCTTCGGTTTAGTCCACATCCCCATCAAGGTCTACCCCGCCACCCAGAGCAAGGACGTGTCGTTCAACCAGCTGCACCGGGTTTGCGGCAGTCGTATCCGCTACGTCAAGTTTTGCCCCCACTGCCAGCGAGAGGTGGCCCCGGACGAAATCGTCAGAGGCTACGAGTACGACAAGGACCGCTACGTGGTCGTCACCGACGAAGAGCTGGACGACCTGGCCGTCGAGGGTACGCGCACCATCGACATCCAGCAGTTTGTCCGGCTCGAGGAGATCGACCCCATTTACTTCGACAAAACCTATTACCTCGAACCCGCCGACGGCGGCCAAAAGGCATACCATCTGCTCCGGGCGGCCTTGCAGCGGACGAGCCGCATCGCGCTGGCTCGCGTCGTGCTGCGCTCCAAGGGATCCCTGTGCTGCGTGCGGGTACGCGACAATGTGCTCATCATGGAAACGATGTTTTACCCCGACGAAATCCGCTCCCCCCAGGCCCTCGAAGGGATTGCGGACGCTGCGGCTGTCAGCGACCGGGAATTGAGTATGGCGGTTCAGCTGGTGGAAAATTTGTCGGAACCCTTTGAGCCAGGCCAGTACGACGATGAGTATCGCCGCGCCCTGATCGCCCTCATTAACGAGAAAGTCCGCGGCGCGGAAGTGACCCGGGCGCCCGTCCCGCCGGTGACGGAACGCGTTGCCGACCTCATGGCGGCCCTGGAGGCCAGCCTGAGGGCAACGGCCAAAAACGGACAGGACAGAGCGGCGCCGCATGGGCGCCGTGAGCGGGAACCAGAACCCGAGCCTGCGGGCGCAACCCGTGGCAGGCGGCAGCCGTAATGCACTGGAGACCAATGATGGCTACCCCGGTCACTGCCCCTTTTGACTCGCCCAGCTACGGGTTTGAGGTCAAGTGGGACGGGATTCGTTGCCTGTGCCGGCTCGAGGGAAAATACGCCAGGTTGTTCAGCCGCAACGGCCGGGAGATCACGAGCCGGTTCCCGGAGCTCCAGGACATTGGTCATGCCGTTACGGTCCGCTCCGCGGTGCTGGACGTAGAGATTTGTGTCTTTGAAGGCGGCGTCCCCAGTTTCCACCTGGTGCAGCGACGCAACCTGCTCACGTCGGCCGCTGCAATCCGGCGAGCCGCTGAGACACAGCCTGCGGTGTTTGTCGTCTTTGACTTCCTCGAACAGGACCATCGCCCTTTGCTCCACGTGCCTTGGCAAGACCGACGGGCGGCCTTGGAGGCCGCCTGGACCGGCGCTGCGGACCACGCCGTGCTCTCCCGCGTCGTGCTGGAGCGAGGCCGGGATTTGTACATCGCCTGCGTCGAACGGGGACTGGAAGGCATCGTGGCCAAGCGGCTCGACAGCCCGTACGTGCCTGGGAAGCGCACCCGCTACTGGCTCAAGGTGCGGCGGGAGCAGGAGCTCGACTGCGTCATCGGCGGGTACCTCC
>LZRQ01000202.1 GCA_002159155.1 Firmicutes bacterium ZCTH02-B6 | reverse complement strand
GTCCTGCACCTGGCCATCGGCCAGCTGGCGGGGCTGTCGCTGGGACAGGCGTCGATCACGGTCAGCGCCCTCCTGGTCGTCCTGACGCTGCTGCTCGGCGGCCGGTGGACCGTGAGCTGGGGCACGGTGGCCAATACCCTCCTGGTCGGTTGGGCCATCGATGGGTTTCTCGCGCTGGGGATCCCCGACGCGTCATCGATACCGGGCGGCATCGTGTATCTCGCGGGCTCCATCTTTTTCTTGGCACTGGGCTCGGTCATCTACACCCGCGTCGGCCTTGGCGCCGGCTCCCGGGATGGGCTGATCCTCGTCCTCAGCCAGCGGATGCCGCTGACCGTGGGCCGTATTCGCCTGTTTTTGGAGCTGCTGGTAGCGGTTGGCGGATGGCTGCTGGGCGGGCCCATCGGCATCGGGACCCTGGCGATTACTGTTGGCACGGGACCGACCGCGGACGTCCTTTTCCGGGCGCTGGGCCGGGGATACTTGCCGGAGACCGTCCGTATTCCCGAGTCCCCTCGCCGCCAGCGTACATCTTGACACGTTCGGGCCGGCCGTTGTTTGCGGCCGGCCCGAAACCGGGGATGGCACCTACTCGACTTCGTACGGCGCACCAGCGCCGTCTTGGAGGAGGAGAGCAAGCGACTGCGCCAGGGCGGCGACAAGTAACCGCCACCCCGGCGCAGCCGGGTCAACCCGCCGCTCCTGCCACGTCGCTGGTGACGGGCAGCGGCCGCGTCCGCCACTGCCACAGGAAGACCGCGAGCAGCAAGGCAATACCTGCTATGTCGCTCCACGCCGACGAGTACGTCAAGAGCAGCCCGCTGGCGACCAAAGCGACCCTCTCCCACCACGTGCAAGCCCGCACCATCCAACCGCCGAGACCGGTGGCCAGAGCAATCACGCCGAGGATGGACGTGATCACGGCCAAGATGACGGTACCCGCGTCGCCGATCAGGAGGAGGGCCACGCCGTCAGGCGTTAAGCTAAACATAAAGGGCACGATGAACGCCGGCAGCGCGTACCGCCACGTGGTCCACATGATCTTGTATGGGTTGCCGCCGGTGATGGCCGACACGGCGAAACACGCCAAGGCCGTCGGCGGCGAAACCTCGGACAACACCGAGTAGTAGAAGATGAACATGTGGGCGGCCGCCTCGGGCACGCCTATCTGGATCAACGCCGGTGCGACAATGACCGCGGCGACGATGTACGAGGCGGTGATCGGCAAGGCGAGCCCCAGGATAAGCAGCACGATGGCAGCCAGTATCAACGTCAACAGCAAGTTCCCGTCGGCAAGCCCGATGATGATGGATGAAAACTTGAGGCCGAGTCCCGTCAAGTTGACGACGCCTACCATGATGCCCGCGACCGCCGTCGTGGCCACCACCGACAAGGCCTGTTTGGCCCCGACCTCGAGGGCGTCCAGCAGCTTCTTGGGCCACAAGGCCGTGTCCCGCCGCAGGAAGCTGACGAGCACCCCCAGGATCATGGACCAGATGACCGCATACGTGGCGGTGTAACCCAGCATCAGGAAGACAACGATGGCAAACAGCGACGTCAGGTGAAACCAGTAGCCCCTGAGCAGCTCACCTACCGGTTTCGCAGCAAATTGGACCTGCCGGGTCCCGAGGCGAACCGAGTCCACTTCGATGGTGATCAGGATGCAGATGTAGTAGAGCAGGGTCGGGACGACGACGTACTTGATCACCTCAAGATACGAGACGCCCAAAATCTCCGCGATGAGGAACGACGCGGCGCCCATAATCGGCGGCGAGATGACCGCCCCGATGCCCCCTGCGGAGAGAATCGCACCGGCCGTGACCGGGGTGTAGCCCGCCTGCCGCAACATGGGCCAGGTCACCGCGCCCAGCGTCACCGCCGTAGCCACGCCGCTGCCCGACGGCCCGCCCAGCAAAAACGAGCCGACCGTGACCGCACGGCCCGCTCCCGACCGGCGGCCGCCGGTCAGGGACAGCGACAAGTCTACAAAGAACTTGCCGGCACCTGACGCGTCGAGGATCGCCCCGTAGATGGTAAACAAGATGATGAACGTGGCCGATACCCCCAAGGGCACGCCGAAGATGCCCTCGGTAGACAGGTAGAGCTGGCCGATGAGGCGGTTAAACGAGTAGCCTCGGTGGGCAAAGAGCCCCGGCAAATATGGCCCGAGAAAGGCGTATGCAATAAAGGCGATCGCCACCAGGGGCAAGACAAGGCCCGTCGTGCGGCGGGACGCCTCCAGCACCAGGATGAGGGTAATGACGCCCCACAAAATGTCGGTGTCGGTGGGACGGACGATCCGGTAGGCCACCTGCTGGAAGTTGAGGACCATGTATCCCAGGGCTGCGACGCTCAGGATGGCCAGCGCAACGTCCCAGACGGGGACGCGCTTGCGGTCCCAGCGGCCAAACCCCGGGTATAAGAGGAAAATCAGGCATAAGCCAAAGAGCAGGTGCGTCGCCCGCAGCTGCTGGGCAGGCATATAGGCCAAGGCAGCCCAGAGGTGAAAGATCGCCATGCCGACGGCGATCACCCATACGACCCAGCGCACGGCGCCCTGCAGCTTGCGCGTCGCGCCTTCGTACTCCTCGATGAGCTCTTCGACCTGTTGCTCGTCCAGACGTTCCGCGGGAGCGCCAGGGCGGTCGGCCCCGTTGGCGGCGCCGGGACCGCCGTTCACGCCGCCGGCGGGACTGGAGGAACGGGCGTCGTCGTGATGGCCGGAACCGGGCACGGGAGCTGCACTTCCTTCCCTAGAATGGTCTGGTGTGCGGCGGCCCAGAGCCACAAAACCAACGGCTCCCACCGCCAGTTCAGCTCAACCACCGGGCCGAGGGACACCAGCGGCACGCACCGCGTGCCCACCACCAGCGTACGCCGGCCGGCAGCCGTGGCGCGCACCCGCAAGGGGGTCTCCATCATCACGGGAACTCCGGGCAGTAGGCGGAAGTACCCGGGCATTTCCTCAAGTCGCCCTTGCGGAAACGCATAGTAACCCTCGATCCGGTTGGTCGTGGACCACACTTCAACCAGGACGAACCGTTGCCGTGCCAGCGCCAACCGCTCTTCGACCGGCACCTCGAAAATCGAATGGCGATAGCGGATTCCAAAGGTTTCCCCCGGAACAAGCGGAATCCTTACGGTCCGCTCTGCCCCGCCGCCGTCTTGGAACGAACCTTCGTCCCAGACCGTCACTTGGAGCACCGGCAACGGCCACAACAGGACAAATGCTGCCAGCGCCGCGGCGGTCAACCCGCCGCGGCGCCTTTTCATCCGTTTCGCCTGCAAGACCTGTCATGCTCCGGCACGCTCAGTCGTGGGGCCAGACACCCATCTCCTTGTAGTAGCGGATGGCGCCCGGATGGTACTCGGCCACCAGCGACGTGGCCGCGGTGTCCAGGCTGAACTGCTCGGCCGCCGGGTGCACCAGTTCCAGCTCGTGCTTGTACTCAAAGATGGCCTTGACAATTTGGTAAGCCAGCTCCTCGTCCATGTCGGCGTTGACCATGAGCAGGTTGGGCACGCCGACGGTGGGCGTGTCCTCCTTCACGTCGCCGGCGTAGTAACCCGCCCGGAACCACGCGACGGAGTAAAAAGGCCCGTGCTCTTCGAGCAGCTTGGGCACGATGTCCCCCATAGGCACGATATAGATGTCAAACCGGGGAGAGTTGGCGATGTCCGAGACGGCACCCGTCGGATACCCTCCGGACCAGAAGAAGGCGTCAATGCGCCCGTCCCGCAGCGCATCTGCGGACTCAGCCGCGCCGAGAAGCTCGCGGCGGATATCGCGATCAGGATCGAGCCCGTACGCCTGCAGGATGCGCAAGGCCGTCACCTCGGTGCCGCTGCCCGGAGAGCCGGTGGAAACCCGCTTGCCCCGCAGGTCCGAGACGCTGTTGATCCCGCTGCCGGCGGTGGTTACCAGGTGGTTGAAGTTGGGATAAATGGCCACCAGCGCGCGAATGTTGAGAGGACCGCTGGCGGCAAAAGGCCCCTCGCCCCGCACGGCCAAGTAAGCCGTGTCGGCCAAGGTGAAGGCAATGTCGGCCTCCCCGGCGTCAACCAGGAACAAGTTGTCCACCGACGCGGAGGTCACCTCGGCCACGGCGTTGACGTTGGGCACCCGCCGGGTCAAAAGCTCCGCCAGGCCGCCGCCCAAGACGTAGTACACCCCGCCGGTGCCGCCGGTGACGACGCTCAGCTGGCGCACTTGCGCCGACGCCACTGTCCCGAAAAGGAGGGTGATGCCCAGGATGACAGCGACAACACAACTCCAGCGAACCGTCCGCAACTGCCTCACCTCGTTTCGACCGATTGTGCCTGCCAATCAGAACGAAGGCTGTGGAACCCGACCGGGCTCCAGCGTGCCGTTGCCCGATGATTCCATATAAAGCGATTTAACTCCTTCCTGACGGTCGTTTTGCGATCTCCGCCACACTTCGCTCCTTTTTCGTTTCTCGGTTCCCGGGCGGAGAGGCGCCGGCAGGTTCCGGCCAGGTTGCGCTCCCCCTCTTGCCTCCCCTTGTCATCGCTTCATGTGCGTGCCTCATGTGCAGGCCTTCGTGTTTCTCATTGCGCTTATCCTCGCGCTGCGCCCGGACCCCCGCGCTTCCCCCTTGCACGGACAGTTGGCGCCTGCTAGAGTAATCCGCGGATACGGAGGCGCACCTACCCTGGTCATCCCCCTGCTCATCTTTGTCATCACGCTGGTCCTCATCTTGTGGCGGCCGCGGGGCATCCGCGAGGCGTGGTTTGCCGCGGCGGGAGCGATGGCCATGTTTTGCGCCGGCGCCGTCGACGGCGGTGACGTGCGCGATCTGGCCCTGGAAACCGCGCCGGTGCTTCTGTTCCTTGTCGGCATGCTGGCGGTGGGCTACGTGGCCGACCGGGCGGGCGTCTTTGTGTGGCTGGCGCAGCACACGGCGCGCCTTTCGGGCGGCAGTGGGCGGCGGCTTTTTGTGGGACTATACGCCGTCGGCGTCGTCGTCACGGTCTGGTTCTCCTTGGACACGACGGCGGTAATCCTCGCCCCCATCGTCTACAGCCTCGTGCAGGCGCTGGGCTTGCCGCCGCTGCCCTTCGTACTGGCCACCACGTATGTGGCCAATACCGCGTCGCTGCTGTTGCCCGTCAGCAACCTGACGAACCTCATCGTCTGGAACCGGTTTCACATCCCGTTCTGGGGCTTCGCCGCGGCCATGGCCGTCCCGGCCTTGGCGGCCATTGCGGTAAACCTGGTCCTCTTTCTTTGGCTCTTCCGGCGGGACATCCCGGCCCGTTTCCCCGTGAACGTGCTGGCGCACCCGGCCGCCGAAACGGCGGCGGGCTCCGATCCGGCAGGCAGGGCGACCGCCCAGCGCCGGCTGACCGAGTGCCTTGTCATTCTAGGGCTGCTGTTGACCGGCATCGCGGCAGCGCCGTTCTTTGGCTGGGAGCTTTGGGAGGTGGCGCTGGCTGGCGCCCTGGCGCTGACGGTGCATGGCGCCGTCCGGGGCTACGTGCGTCTCAGGGAGCTGGCCGGCGGGATCTCATGGGACCTGATGCCCTTCGTCTTTTCCCTGTTCCTGGTGTTGCGGGGCGTCGGGAACTCGGGGCTCTCCGAAGTCTTCTCTTCGGTGTTGGCCCGCGGAGGAGCCACGGGCTCTTTTGGCGGCCTACTGGTCATCGCCGCGACCACTGCCCTCGGTTCCAACCTCATCAATAACCTGCCCATGGTGCTGGTGGCCGCCGACAGCCTGACGGCGCCGGTGGCCAACGGTCAAGTCGGCATGGCCAGCGTCTATGCCGCGCTCCTGGGCACCAACTTGGGCCCCAATCTCACCGTGATCGGGTCCCTCGCGACCATGCTCGCCCTCTCCATCGTCGGCAGCAAGGGTATGCGCGTTTCCGGCGTACAGTACCTCAAGATCGGCGCCGTGACGGTGCCGCTGTTGCTCCTCGGGTCAGTGCTGGGGCTGTGGCT
>LZRQ01000201.1 GCA_002159155.1 Firmicutes bacterium ZCTH02-B6 | reverse complement strand
CCGCCACAATGAGCTCCTCGCAGGCGCGCCGCGAGGCGACACCGCAGTGTGCCATGTACTTCTGCAGGCGTTGGGCTGCCAGCGAAGACCCACCCCAAGGGTGCGGTGTGGAAGCGGCGCTAATCCGTATGGGCTCATCAGGGCACTTACGGTGCGCTACGAACTTACCGGTGCGGGAGCCGTCGCCTTGCGCCCGTTCAACACGCCTTGGAGCTGGTCCATGACCTTGGGCGCGATGTCAATGAGCCTGTCGACGATGGCGTTGCCGTCGATGGGCAGCAGGCGAATCTGCCCTTGCCCTACCACCAGAAACGCCACCGGCTGCAGGGATATGCCTGCACCGCTGCCCCCGCCGAACGGAAAAGCACCGCCGTCCCGGCGATTTTCGACCTCGAATTCGGTCCCCCCTGCCGCAAAGCCGATAGAAACCCGCGAAACCGGCACGATGACGCTGCCGTCGGGTGTCTCCACGGGATCGCCGAGGATCGTGTTAACGTCCACCATGGCCTTAAGGCTTTCCATGGCGGTTTGCATCAGGCCTTCGATGGGGTGGTGCTCGCTCACGTCCGCTCTCCCCTTGGGCGAGGATGTGGCGCCTTAAACTGCGATGTCACCCGTTAATCTGGCCCGGAGGCTCCCGGGCTATTCGGCGGTTCTTCCGGCAGTGGCGGCAAGTCGGCCAGCGAGCTCAGCCCCGTCCACTCAAGAAAACGCGGCGTCGTGCGGTAAAGGATGGGACGCCCGGGCGCGTCGGCGCGTCCGGCCTCTTCGATAAGCTCCCGTTCCAGCAAAGACTGCAGGGCCGAATCGACCCGCACGCCGCGCAGCTGTTCGATCTCAGCGCGGGTGATCGGCTGGCGGTAGGCGATGATGGCCAACGTCTCCAGGGCGGCCTGGGAGAGCGGCGCGGGCGGTCGCGGCGCAAGCAGCGACTGGAGAAGTTCGGCCAATTCGGGCTTGGTGGCCAGCTGCCAGCCGCCCGCCACCTCCAGCAGGCACAACCCCCGGTCGGGCGCCTCAAGCCGCTGGCGAAGCAAAGCGAGGGCAGCGTGCACTCCCTCTTGATCCCAGCCCGTCACGCGCGCCAGGTCATTGAGGGACACCGGTTCGGGGCTCGCAAACAAAACCGCTTCCAGTACGGCCACCAGCTGTTCGAGCGTTTCCGGAATGAACGTCTGCTCCATGTCACGATTCCCCTTGCGCCAAGGGCGGCACGGCCGCCTCCTGCACCTGGGCCGTGTACTCTTCCTCCTGCATCTCGACGTCGAACTCGGCCAACGGAGCCGGCTGGCGCACCCGAACGCGGCCGACGCGGACCAGCTCGAGCACCGCCAGAAAGGCCACGATCCAGTCCCATTTGGACGCGCGGCGAGAGAACAAGTGCCGGAAGCGCAACCGCCCACCCGCCCGGCGCAGCGCCCCCAAGACGCGTCCGATGGCTGCGCGCAGGTTCACCGGCCGCGGCGTTGGAGGGGGCGGCGGCTCAACCGGCCGCCGGCCGAGCACCGCGGCATAGGCGCGCGCCAACTTGTCTGGCGTGAGCCCGGGCGGGGGCCCCGCTGGCCGCGCCGGTTGTGAGGGAACAGGGATAACGGGCCGCCGGAACAGGCGGCCGTTGGCCGCCGCCAGCTGGCCGAGGAGGGCCGACGCGTCCTTGTAACGGCGGTACTCGGCGACCCTGGCCAGCAGGGCGGCCTCCAGATCGGCCTCGTCCTCCTCGGTCTCCGTGGCCTCTTCTCGGACAGGCAGCAAGTGGCGAGCCTTGATCCTCACCAGGAGCGCCGCCATCACCAGATACTCGCCAGCTTCCTCGAGCTCCACGGCGGGTACCTGACTCAAGAAATCGAGATACTGCTCAGCCACCTGGGCCATGGAGACTTGCCAGATGTCCACCTGCTGCTGCTCGATGAGATGAAGCAGCAGGTCCAGCGGCCCTTCGAAGACCGCCAGGCGCACCTGGTACACCGGAGCGTCAGCCCCCTAGAATCAGCCACGCCACCGCCTGGTAGGCGGGCCACAGGACGCGGCTGACCATCCCGGAAACAATTAAGAACAGGAGGAGGACGGTGCCATACGTTTCCAAGGTGTAGAGGCGATAGGCCCACCGCCTGGGAACGAGGCCGGCCAGCACCTTGCTGCCATCCAGCGGCGGCAACGGCAGGAGGTTGAACACCGCCAACCAGATGTTGAGCGTGATGGTCACCTGAAAAAATCCCCGCACTGCCCAGGCCCAGTTGACAGGCAGACCGGACACCACGAACGGGTACACTCGAGCCATAACGAAGGCCATCAGCAAATTGGCCACGGGTCCCGCTAAAGCAACCCACATCATGTCGCGGCGCGGCTTTTTGAACCGCGTCGGATCCACGATCACGGGCTTGGCCCAGCCGAAGCCGAAGAAGAGCAACATCAGCGTCCCGATTGGATCCAGGTGAGCCAGCGGGTTAAGCGTTAACCGACCGTCAAACTTGGGCCGCGGGTCGCCCAAACGCACCGCGACGGCGGCGTGGGCGTATTCGTGAATCGCCAGCACCAACAGCACCGCTGCCGCCCGGAGGATCCACGCTTCCACGCTCCTCACCCCGGCACCTCCCGGCCGCCCCGACCTCCGGCTGCTTGCGGTGCAGCCGGCCCAAGCCACGAGGGAAGCCGATCGTGGCGCACAAGATCCTCGTACGACTCCCGCTCGACCAAGAGGTCGTGGCGTCCCTGGCTGACCAGCACCATTGCCGGCTTCGGCAGGCGATTGTAATGGCTGGCCATGGAGTAGTTATAAGCACCCGTGCTCAGCACCGCCAGCACGTCGCCCCGCTCAAGCGGCGGCACCGGCGCGTCGAAGACCAGCATGTCGCCGCTTTCACAGCACTTACCGGCGATGGAAACGATCTCGACAGGCTCCTGGGCCGCCTTGTTGGCCACGACGGCGGTGTAGCGCGCCTGGTACAGCGCCACGCGAGGGTTGTCGGCCATCCCGCCGTCGACAGCCACGTAAGTGCGCAAGCCTGGGATTCGCTTGATGAAACCGACGGTATACAGCGTAACACCGGCGTCCCCTACGATCGATCGGCCGGGCTCGAGGACAAGCACTGGCAGCGGCAGCTCGCGCCGGGCCGCTTCCCGCCGCAGAGCATCCCCAAGCAAGCGCAACAGCTCATGAGGGCCGGGCGGGACGTCGGCCTCCGTGTACCGAATTCCGAGACCGCCGCCCAGATCCAGCTCCTCCGCGGCGACGCCAGTCGCCGCCTGGGCATCGGCCAGAAAGTCCATCATCATGGCAACCGTGATGTCAAACGCGGTGAGATCCAGAATCTGCGAGCCAATGTGACAGTGGTAGCCGCGCAAGCGCAGGCGAGGCGATCGGGCTGCCCGGCGGGCGGCCGCCAGCGCGAGACCGCCTGCGAGGGGGATTCCGAACTTCGAATCCAGCTGCCCCGTCTGCATGTAGCTGTGGGTATGGGCTTCCACGCCGGGGGTTACCCTGAGGAGAATGTCTGCGGTGCAGTCCTCTGCGGCGGCCAGCTCTTCGAGCCGCTCTAGCTCGGCTTCGCTGTCGACCACGATGCGGCCGACGCCGGCCGCAAGGCCCATGCGCAGTTCCGCATCGGATTTATTGTTGCCGTGAAAGTACATCCGTTCGGGGGGAAAGCCCGCGCGTAGGGCTGTGTACAGCTCACCGCCCGATACCACGTCCAGGAACAGGCCCTCGGACGCGATGATGCGGCAGACGCCTGTGGTGAGCAACGCCTTGCCCGCGTAGACGATTTTCCCCTTGGGATAATAGCGCGCCAGCGCGTCCAGGTACGCGCGACATGCGCTGCGAACACGGTCTTCGTCGAGCACGTACAGCGGCGTTCCATAGCGACGGGCGAGCTCCACCGCGTCACAGCCGCCGATCTCAAGGTGCCCCCGTTCGTTGACGGTCAGATGGGCATGCAAGGGCAAGGGCGTCAGCTCCCTCCTCCCAGGCTCGTACTGAATCATCATATCACAGCCGTCTGCCTGGAGTGAAGGAAGCCTGCGCCCATGCCCAGCGCACCCAAACGATGTGAACCGCTGACACCCAAGCGGTGGGAGCCGCTTTTGCCCTTTCCCCGCCGGCGTCGACGGGCAAAACGCCTAGCGGCTGATGGGCGTCGGCACGAACATATCAACGATCCCGATAACGAGGGCCGCGAGCAGCGCCCCCAACACCGTCACCTGCATGCCCGGCACGAAAAACTGGGTGGCCCAAATCACCAAGGCCGAGATGATAAACCCGACCAACCCCCGGCCAAAGGGCGACACCCGCCGGCCCAGGGTGGCTTCGATCACCCATCCCAGCGCGGCGATGACGATGGCCGCCAGCAGCGCATTGAGAAACCCGAGCGGCGCGAAGCCGGGCACCAGAAACCCGACGAACATCAGCACCAGCGCCGAGACGACAAACCGGATGACGGTTCCCAGGAAATCCACGGCTCTTCACCCCCTTGCCCGGCGTGCGCCGGCCCAAGCACGTGCCCTACTCGTGACCTTCGACCACGAAAGCCACCTGGACATCGGCCTTGTACTCGACGATGTTGCCCTGCTCGTCCACGTTGCCTGTCCAGTTAAGGACCTCAACGCCGGTGATGTTCCGGATAGTTTTGGCGGCCTCCCGCACCGCCACCTGGGCCGCGTCCTCCCAACTGTGGGGCGACTCGCCCACCAGTTCGATCACCTTGACTATGGGCATGGGGACCCTCCCTTTGCCTGGCTAGGATTGTCGAGCTGGAGGCTCCTGGGTGGTAGTATGCCTGCCGCGAGGGGTGAGTAGTCACGGCGCCGGGGACAGCGCGCGGGGACGACCTTATGGTGGCTAAACATCATTGGCTACAGAAGAGGTACGTTGGCTACAGAGTTACCTAGGCGAGAAAGATACGTGGGCGACACAGTGACCGTGGCCACAGTTACGGCGGCTGCCAACTTACGCAGGAAGAACGGTTTGGAATACCCGTAGGAAATTGCCACCCAAAATCTTCTCGACGCTGGCCTCGTCATACCCGCGGGCCAAGAGCGCCTCGGTTAGGGCTGGCAAGCGGCTCACGTCTTCGAGGCCGATGGGCGTCCCGTCGATCCCGTCGAAGTCCGACCCAAGCCCGACATGATCCGGGCCGACCAAGTCCACGATGTGGTCGATGTGCCGTACAACGTCTTCGAGGGTTGCCGGACCGTCGCTGCGCAGGAACTCGGGGAAGAAGTTCATGCCCATCACCCCGCCGTGCTCAGCCAGCGCGCGGATCTGCGCATCGGTGAGGTTGCGCCGGTGATCACAGACGGCGCGGGCATTGGAATGGGAAGCGATAATCGGGTGCCGGCTGATGGCCAGCACATCCCAGAAGCCTCGCTCGGCAAGGTGCGATACGTCGACCACCATGCCCAACCGATTCATTTCCTCCACCACTTGCCGGCCAAAAGCCGTCAGCCCTCCGCCGGAGTCCGCATCCCCGCACCCATCCGCCAGTTCGTTCCGGCCGTTCCACGTCAGACCTAAAGCCCGCACGCCCAGGCGGAAAAAGGCCCGCAGTGCGGCTAGGCTGCCCTCGAGGGCTTCGCCCCCCTCGATGGAAAGGAGAACCCCGATCCTCCCTGATTCACGGGCCGCGCTGAGGTCGTGGCGGCTTCTGATGAGCCGGAGTTGATCAGGATGGGCCGCAACTTCCCGCTCCACCGCCTCGAGGAGCTCGAGGCACCGGACCGTAAATCCTCCCCGGCGCTCACGGGCGTCCACCCACAGAGCGAAGATCTGAAGGTCAACGCCGCCTGCGGCCAGGCGCGGCAAGTCCACATGACCCTGCGGCTCAGGGCCAGCCAAGGACGCCCCCTTCACGAGCCGCAGCACCGTGTCACAGTGGGCGTCAACGACGAAGCATTGCCGGTGAAACGCAGCACTGCGGGCGAGCTGAATCGACATGCGGACCCTTCCCTCAACTAGCGGCGGGGCTTCGCCGC
>LZRQ01000200.1 GCA_002159155.1 Firmicutes bacterium ZCTH02-B6 | reverse complement strand
CGGCTGACCCGCGCGCTGCGCTCCGCGGGCCTCGCCCGGGGCGACCGGGTGGCCATCTTGAGCCTCAATTGCCCCGAGTTTGTGGAGCTTTTGTTTGCGGCCGCCAAGGGGGGCTTCACCGTGGTGCCCCTCAACGTGCGCCTGGCGGTGCCCGAATGGCGCTACCAGCTGGCCGACAGCGGCGCGCGGCTGTTGCTCGTCGGCCCTGAGTTTGCCCAGCACGGGCCGGTCCTGCAGCAGGGGACGGCGGTGGAGCGGGTCATCGTGTTGCCGGCCCCCGGGGAAACCGGCGAGTACGGCCAATGGGTGGCGGCCGAGCCGGACGACGAGCCCGGGCTGCCGGCCGGTGAGCCCCCTGTCACGCTGGATGAACGCTTCATCATTTGCTACACGTCGGGCACCACGGGCAAGCCCAAAGGCGCTGTGCTCACCCAGGGCAACCAGTTTGCCAACGCCCTCAACGCCTGCATGACGCTGGACATCAGCGGGCGTGACACGACCATTACTCTCCTGCCCATGTTCCACGTGGGCGGGATCGGCCTGTTTACGCTGCCGACGCTCTACGCGGGCGGCCGTGTCGTCATCCCGCGCCGGTTTGACCCGGGCGAAGCGCTGCGGCTGATCGAAACCGAGCGCGTCACGGTGGTGTTTGGCGTGCCCACCATCCACCGGGCGCTCCTGCAGCACCCCGATTTTGACAAGACGGATTTCAGCAGCGTGCGATTCTTTTACAGCGGCGGCGCGCCATGCCCGCTGGACCTGATCAGGGCGTTCCACTCCCGCGGCCTCGCTTTTGGGCAAGGATACGGCCTCACCGAGACGTCGCCCACCCACTTCCTGTTGGTTCCGGAGGACTTTGCCCGCAAGGCGGGCAGCATCGGGCGCCCGGCGCTGCACGCGGAAGCCCGCCTCGTCGATCTCGACGGCCATGATCTGCCGCCGGGCCAAGTGGGCGAGGTGGTCGTGCGGGGGCCCAACGTGTTTAAGGAGTACTGGGGCAAGCCCCAGGAGACGGCCGCGGCGTTCCGCGACGGCTGGTTCCGCACGGGCGACCTGGGCTGGGCCGACGAGGACGGCTGCGTGACGCTGGTCGGCCGCCTCAAAGAGATGATCATCTCCGGCGGCGAGAACATCTACCCCATCGAGGTGGAGCAGGTGCTGGAGTCCCATCCGGACATCGTGGAAGCCGCCGTGGTCGGGCTGCCCGATCCCCACTGGGGCGAGACGCCCCACGCGGCCGTCGTGCTGCGGCCCGGCGCAAACTTGGACAGCGCTGCCCTCACCGCCTGGTGCCGGCAGCACTTGGCCGGGTACAAGGTGCCGAAATCGTTTACGGTCATCGACGCGCTGCCCCGCAACGCGGCGGGCAAGGTGGAGAAGCCAAAGCTGGTCACGATGCTGTCGGAGCAGCTGGGGACCGAACAGCGGCCCAGCGCGTGACCCAAGGACGGGGGACGTGGCGTTGGATAAGGTGCCAGTGGGGATCGCCGGGCTCTCGGTCTATGTTCCGCAAGCTTTTGAGGACGCCGCACAGATCGCGGCCCAGTCCGGCATACCCGAACAGGTCATTCGGGAGAAATTCGGCCTCAAGCGCAAGCACCGGGCCGCACGGGACGAGCATGTGTCGGACATGGCCGTGCGGGCGGCGCAGCCCCTGCTGGAGCAGGTGGACCCGCTCTCCGTAGATGCGGTGGTGTACTTCGGCAGTCCCTACAAGGACTACGCCGTCTGGTCCGTTGCGCCCAAGATCCAGTACGTGCTCGGGCTGAAGCGGGCGTTTACCTTTGAAATCATGAACGTCAGCGCCGGCGCACCGGTGATGCTCAAGGTGGTCAAGGACATGCTGACGGCCGACCCGCGCCTTCGGCAGGTGCTGTGCGTGGGCGCGAGCCGGGAAGCTGACCTGATCGATTACCAGAACCAGCGCTCCCGTTTCATGTTCGACTTCGGCGACGGGGCGGTGGCGGTGCTCTTGAAGCGAGACCACCCGGAAAACGTCATCCTGGACTCCGCGTTTCTCACCGACGGCTCGTTTCATGACTTTGTGCGGGTGCCCGCCGGGGGCTCGGTGATGCCGCCCAGCGAGCGTACGGTCCGGGAGCGGCTGCATTACCTGGACGTGACGGATCCGCAGCTTATGAAGGAGCGCTTGGACCCGGTGACCCTGGACAATTTCCTGTGGGTGGCCCGGGAGGCGGTGCGGCGCAGCGGCTTTGATCCGCGGGACATCACGTTCCTGGCGCCGCTGCACACCAAGCGGTCCATGTTTGAGCTGCTGCTTAAGGGGCTTGGCCTGGACGAAAGCCGCGCCGTGTATCTGGACGAGTACGGGCACTTGTCGGCGCTGGATCCCCTCATCGGGCTGTGGGAGGGGGTGCGCCGCGGAAAGCTGCGCCCGGGCGACCTGGCGGTGGCCTTGAGCGCCGGGACGGGCTATTCCTGGGCGGCCACGGCCATCCGCTGGGGGCCTTGGGACGGGCAAGGACGCTGACGGGTGTCCGGCGCGGTGGGGTCGTCGGCTTGGCCGGAGGCGACCGGCCGGCCGCTGCGACGGGCTTGTGGGATGGGGCTGGGACTTGGCGGGCGCCGGGGTCACGCAGGCGCCGCCGGTGACAACAACTTTCAAGGAGGGTGTCGGCGGATGATGCGAGGCCTAAGCAAGCGGTGGAGCGGACGAAAGCCGGCGCGCACGGCCGGTGCGGGCAGCCTGCCGGCTCGTGCGGGACACCGGCGGCGGTGGACGGCGGCGGCAGCGCTGGCGGTCGCCGCGATGACGCTCGTGGCCCTGGCCGGGGCCGGCACGGCATGGGCACAGGCTGACCCAATCAAGATCGGCGTCATTCATGACGGCAGCGGTCCCTTGCGCACCTACGGCGAGCAGCAGGTGCGGGGCTTGCGGCTCGGGATCGAGTACGCCACGGGCGGGACCTTTGAGGTGCTGGGGCGGCCCATCCAGCTCATCATTGAGGACGACGCCTCCGATCCCCAGCGGGCGGTTCAGGCGGTGCGCAAGCTGCTGGAGCTGGACCAGGTGGACGTCGTGCAGGGCACGAGCTCCTCGGGCGCGGCCCTGGCGGTCATCCCCGAGATCGAGCGGCACCGCAAGATCTTTATGGTGGACCCGGCCGCGGCCGACTCCATCACCGGCGCGGACTTCAGCCGCTACGTTTTTCGTACGGGTCGAAACGTTTCCCAGGACGCCTTGACGGGCGCGGCCTACTTGGTGAGTGAGGGCCGGCGCCGCTTTATGAACTTGGGCCCCGACTACGCCTTTGGCCACGACAGCGCGGCGGCCTGGAGCCGGGTCATCATCGAGAACGGCGGCGAGATGATTGGCGACATCTTCGCGCCCCAGGACACCCGGGACTTCACGCCTTACTTGCAGCGGCTGCTGGCAGCCCGGCCCGACGGGGTCGTCGTGACCTGGGCGGGCGCCGGCGCGGTGACCTTGTTCCAGCAGATCGCCGAGATGGGGCTGTATGACCGGATGCTGGTGTTCACCGGCATCGGCGACATGTCGGCGCTGCGGGCCATGGGCACCGAGTCCGGGGGGCTTGTGGGCGTCATCACCTACTACTACGAGCTGCCCAGCAACCCCATCAACGACTGGCTGGTGCGGCGGCACTATGAGGAGTACGGCGAGCCGCCGGACCTGTTTACCGCCGGCGGGATGGCAGCGGGCATCGCCATCGTCGAGGCGATCCGCCAGGCCGGCACCACCGACGCCGAGGCTTTGATCCAGGTCCTGGAGGGCATGTCCTTTGACGGTCCCAAGGGCCGCTACACGTTCCGGCCGGAGGACCACCAGGCGTTGCAGCCCATGTACGTGGCGCGGCTTGAGATCAAGCCGGGGTACGACTATCCCGTGCCGGTGCTGGTGCAGGAATTCGCTCCCGAGGATACGGCGCCGCCCATCATGGTGCCCACTCGCTGACCATGGTTGACGTGCTGGAAATTCGCGGCCTAACCAAGCATTTCGGAGGGTTTGCCGCCCTGGCGGACGTGTCGTTCAGCGTCCGCCAGGGCACCCTCCACTCGGTCATCGGGCCCAACGGGGCGGGCAAGACGACCCTCTTCAACCTGCTCTCCGGGGTGCTCAAGCCGACCGCGGGCAAGATATTCCTCCGCGGGCGGGACATCACGGGGCTGCCGCCCCATCGCATCGCCCGGATGGGGATCGGGCGCGCGTTCCAGCTGACGCACCTGTTCCCCAACTTGACCGTGCTGGAGAATGTGCGGCTGGCCGTCCAGGCGCAGGCGGCCGCGGGCCGGGAACTCCTGGGCGAACCGGGCGCCCTCGGCTCGCGCGCCCTGGGAGGAACGGCTGCCTCAGGTGGGCCGGACAGGCTGGCCACGCAAGGCCCGCCGGGGACACCCGCGCCTCGCAAGCGACGCTGGCCCGCGCGCTGGGTCATGTGGCAGTCCGAGGAGCGAGTGGGACCCTTTGCCGAGCGGGCGGCGGAGATCGTGGCCAAGGTTGGCCTGGCCGGCAAGGAGCACGTGCCGGCCCACGCCTTGTCCCACGGGGATCAGCGCAAGTTGGATCTGGGCATGGCGTTGGCCCTGGACCCGGACGTGCTCCTCCTGGATGAGCCGACGGCCGGCGTATCGAGGGAAGAAGTGCCCGCCATCGTGGCGGTCATCGAGGAGATTCGCCGGGAAGGCCGGCGCACGATTCTCTTGGTGGAGCACAAAATGGAGATCGTGCTCAACATCTCCGACCGGATCACGGTGCTGCAGTACGGCCGGTTTCTGGCCGAGGGGACGCCGGCCGAGATCGTCGCCAACCCGGCCGTTCAGGCGGCTTACCTGGGGGATGAATATGGGCAGCCTGCTTGACGTGCGGGACCTGCACGCGTGGATCGGGCGGTTTCACATCTTGCAGGGCGTGAGTTTCACGGTCCCCGCCGGGGAGACGACGGTCCTGTTGGGCCGCAACGGCGCGGGCAAAACGACCACCCTTCGGGCCATCATGGGGCTGGTGGGCGTGCGGCAAGGCAGCGTCCGCTTGGCTGGGCAGGAGCTGGCCGGGCGACGCCCCTATGAGATTGCACAGCTGGGCATCGGGTACGTCCCCGAGGACCGGGGCATTTTCCGCTTCCTGACGGTGGAGGAAAACCTGCGGGTGGCCGAGCGCAGCCGGGGCGCGCTCAAGGCTCGGCAGGACCTGATCTACGGCCTATTTCCCGACCTGGCCCGGTTTCGCCAGCGTAAGGCCGGGCATTTAAGCGGCGGCCAGCAGCAGATGTTGGCCATCGCCCGCGCCCTGGTCGACGACAACCGGTTGCTCTTGATCGATGAGCCGACCAAGGGGCTTGCCCCCATTGTCGTCCAGCACCTCACGGAAACGCTGGCCGAGATCGCGCGGCATGTGACGGTGCTCTTGGTGGAGCAGAACTTTGCCATGGCGGCGCGGCTTGGGCGCACCTGCGTCGTCATCGACGCGGGCCGCGTCGTCCACATCGGACCCATGGACGAGCTGGCCGCCAGTCCCGAGCTGCAGCAGCGCTGGCTGGGCGTTGGCCAGCAAAAAGCCAGCTAGCCTGGCCGGCGTCCTGGCGCGCGGGCAAACGCGGCGGAAGCAACGCGGGAGGCGCAGGCGGATGGAGATCACCTTGCCGCTGTTGGTCAACCTGGTGCTGAACGGCCTCGTGCTGGGCACCTTGTACTTTCTTTTGGCCAGCGGGCTCTCCCTGATCTTTGGCGTCATGAGCGTGCTCAATCTCGCCCACGGGTCGTTTTTCATGTGGGGAGCGTACACGGGGCTGGCAGTGCTGCTCGTGACCGACAACTTTTGGCTGGCCATTCTGGCCGGGGCGGCCGCGGGTGCGGTGCTGGGCGTCGTGGCGGAGCGGGCCACGGTGCGGTTTCTGTACGGCAAGCACCTGCAGCAGATCCTCTTGACCCTTGGGCTCATGCTGGTGATGGGAGAGGCGGTTCAGGTCATCTGGGGGCCGCAGCTGCACGGCTTTCCCGTGCCCGCCTTTGCCCGGGGGACCACCTTTATCC
>LZRQ01000199.1 GCA_002159155.1 Firmicutes bacterium ZCTH02-B6 | reverse complement strand
GTACGCGCTGGCCTACAGTATCCCGTGGCGCGAGCCGATGGTGCTGCGCAGGGCGTTGTTGTATCCGACGGAGGAGCTTTGGATCTGGGCTGAAACGGGGACCCTCGCCGTGCGCGGTGTGCGGCTCGAGTCGGTGGGGCAGGAAGCGATCGAGGGGATTGAGTTTGCCGTCTACCGCATGCGGCAGCTGCAGCCCCATGAGAACTGGCAAGTCGTGCTGGACCGCCCCGGCGGGGCCAGTGCCGAGTTGCCCGTCTTGATGCGGGCCGGCATGCGCAGCGACCCGGTGGAGATCTTGGCCACCCATCCCATGCCCCGCCTGGCTCTGACCGCCCTGGTGCTGGTCGCGGCCGCGGCGGGGCTGACGAGGATGCGGGCCCGGCGCGGGACCGCCGCGTCCGCATCCGGGGGTAAGGCGGCGAAAGGTGTTCAACCGGGCGGAGCGGCGCCCGCTCGTCCGGCGCACGGGGCAGAGGCGGAGCGGCTAAAGGACGAGATTGTGCGGCTGGACGTGGCGTTTCACAAAGGCGAGTTGGATGAGGATGTATACCGGAAGCGCAGGACGCAGCTTAAGGCGCGCCTGATGCAGCTGACCGGCGACGGGGGTCGAGGCTAGTGCGGATGTCGCGGCTCGTGCCGTTTGTGGTGCTGCTGCTTTTTGCCGCAGGCGCAATTATTTACTCCGAAAGCCTCAAGACCCGGGCCCAAGTAGGCGCGGCGATCCCCGCCTTTGAGCTCGTGGACCTAGACGGGGGAAGCTGGCGGGTTAGCCGTTCGGTGGCAGCACCGTTGGTCATTAACTTTTGGGCTAGTTGGTGCGAGCCTTGCTTGTTGGAGATGCCGGCCCATGACGCCTTTTACCGGCGTTATGGCGACCGGATCGGGTATGTGGGCATCAACGAGCGGGAGCCGCCGGTGCGTATCCGGGAGCACCTGGAAAAGGAGGCGGCCAAAGGGATCGAGTTCACCTTTCCGATTTTGCTGGACCGGGACGGTTCTGTCGGTGAGGCGTTTCGGCTCGGTGGGATGCCGGAAACGTGGTTTGTGGACGCACAGGGGGTCGCTCGTTTTCATTGGTTAGGGCCCGTCACCTTTGAGATGCTCCAGACCGCGTATTGGCAGGCGACGGGCACGTCGATCGACGCGGTGGACGGCGGTCCATTTCACACATCCGGGACGGCGCGGGCGGTCCTCATCGGGGAGAGGCCGGACGTTGTCTACGTCGGTGGAAGCGGTGGCCTGGCCCGTTACGAGCTGGCCGACGGAGGGGCGGAGGCGCGGGAGTTTACGTGGCAACCCATTGACGGCGAGATCGTCCAAGTGCTGGTGAGGGGCGACGGAGGTCGACCTGTTGCCGTTACCGAGCGGGGATTGCCCGGCTTGCCGGCTGCGCCCATGGCGGTGGCAACCGGGCACGGTTATCGCTTGGCATGGGTGTCGGGATACGGACTTTATCGCGCACCCGGTACCGGCTTGGAGAGCGTCCCCGCAAGCGCGACGGCAGCCGGCGCGAGCTTGCTGGCGTTGGGCGATGAGACGGCCGCAAGCCGGTGGGAGCCCGTGGAGCCCGGAGTTAGCGCCTCCGACCGGGTGGTGGCGCTGGCGGCGGACCCGTCGGTGCCCGACCGGTGGCTGGCCGCCACGGCAGCGGGGCTGCTGGAGAGCCGGGATGGCGGCGCGACCTGGCGAGCGTTGGACGTGGAGCCGCGGGTATACGCGGTGGCGTTTGATCCGGTCACTCCCCGCCGGGTGTATTTTGCCACCGACACCGGCATCTGGGTGAGCGACGACGGGGGCCGGCGCCCGGTGAGAATGGTCTCTAGTCCCCAACGGGTGCTTGTGGCTCTGGACGCCGTGGCCCTGTCCGACGGCGCCGTTTGGCTGGTGGCCGCGGCGCCCAACGGGGACCTGTATGGAAGCCGTGACGGCCGAGCGTGGTCGCTGTTGGTGCCCCGGCAGGCGGGCTGACTCGACAGAGGCCGGGGGTACACGCCGGCCGGTGCCCAGACTGGTCGGCCATGGGCCGCACGCGTGGAGGTGAGCCGACATGTCCAAGCTGCCCCGCTGGGCGGCCATAGCGTTCATTGGGCTCATTGCGGCGGGTCTTGTCGCCTGGGAGATGGTGGGCCTGCGCAGGACGGACGCGCCCATGCGGGAAGTGGCCGTCATTTTCGGCACCGCGGGCCCATTCCCAGAAACTCTATATCTCGAGGACGGTGTGCAATACCGCATCGCGCTGACGAGCCTCGATCGCTCATACCCTGTGCCGGCCGGCAACGGAGTTGTGTCTTCATCCGCGGCAAGCGAGGTTGCACCCGGCGAGGTAGTTTGGATTGAGCTTACGGCTGATCCCAGTTGGGATGGGCGCCGACTCGGCGACACCGGCCCCGTAGTACGCGTCGTCGAGAGTATCGGGGAGATCGTCGCCCGGGGGGAAGAGTACCCAGTGGCCATCATCGCCGGCGCGGGGGAGTTGATCCCACGACAGGTACGCCTGCTGGAGGGTAGCCGCGCGGTCGTGGGAGGGACCAGCCTCCGGGCGCCCGTCATCCTCAACACCAAAGGCGCCGGGGTTCAGTTTGTCCTGTGGCCTGCGGAAGTGATCCAGCTGGCGCTGGATGTGCCGGGCCCGGGGACCTACGAGCTTGCCTGCGAGCAAGGTTGCACGGGAGGATGGCGCGGCGAGTTCCGAGTGGAAGCCCTGGATTCGGAAGTGCCATGGGTGGAGGCAGCCGGTACCGGTGCGGCAGCCGAGGTGGGCAAAAGGGCGCCGGATTTTGCCCTCTACGACATGAATGGGCGCGTCGTGCAGCTGTCGGACCTGCGGGGCGAGAAGGGCGTCTTTATCAACTTCTGGGCTACTTGGTGCCCGCCGTGTCTGCGCGAGATGCCGGCGATGCAGGCGCTGTACGAACGGCGCGGACATGAGGTAGCCATCTTGGCGGTCAACTACCGGGAAACCCGGGCCCAGGTCGAAACCTTCATGGCTGACCTGGACCTGCATTTTCCCGCCCTCTTGGACGTTCAGGGCGATGTTGCGCTGCGCTACAACGTCTGGTCGTATCCGACCAGCGTCTTCGTGGACAAGGACGGCATCGTGCGCGGTCGTTTCATCGGGGAGCTGTCGCCTGAGCTCATGGAACAGTTTGTCGACGCGATCACCGGTGACCCCGGCGCCTTGCCGGTTCTTGACCCGGGCGCGCCGGCCGGTTCCTAGCTGCACCCGCCGGCGTCGTCCCGGCTCCCGCCATAGTCCCCCCGGGTCTCATTGACCAGAAATGCAATCGGGTCCGGCCTCTCCGCTGCAGGCGACAGGGGAGCTAGTCACTGAGGGCGAAGATCCGCTTATGCCGCGTGGGGGCCAGGCACCGTTTGCTGCGCCCCCACATACTTTGGGGTGTTTAGGGGGGAACTTTGTGGGTTGGCTTTTTGGCACCGACGGCGTGCGCGGGGTCGCCAACGACGGGCTCACGCCTGAGCTGGCCTTCCGCCTCGGCCGCTGCGCCGCAGCGGTATTGGTCGGCGACGACCCGGGCCGCCGCGGCTTGCCTGTCATCCTCGGGCGGGACACCCGCCGCTCGGGGGACTTGCTGGAGGCGGCGTTGGCCGCGGGCGTGGCGTCGGCAGGCCTAGACGTCCTCCGGGTCGGTGTCATTCCTACGCCGGGCGTGGCGTATCTCACGCGCACGCAGGGAGCGGCCTTCGGCGTCATGATCTCGGCTTCCCACAACCCGGCCGAAGATAACGGCATCAAGTTCTTTTCTGCGGCCGGGTACAAACTGCCCGACGAGATCGAAGCCCGCATCGAGTCACTCATCGGGGAGCCGGGACGCGTCTCCTTTGCGCCCGATGACAGCCTCCCGCGCCCGGTTGCCGGCGGCGTCGGGCGCATCTACAACGGTGAAGACCGGGCAGAAGACTACGGCCGCTTTTTGGAGGAGACAGCCGGCGGTTCCCTGGAAGGCTTGCACGTCGTGGTCGACTGCGCGCACGGGGCGGCATACCGGCTGGCACCGCAGGTGCTGCGGCGGTTGGGGGCGAATGTCCACGTGCTCGGCGACTCGCCCGACGGCATGAACATCAACGTCGGCTGCGGTTCCACCAACCCTGGGTTGATGCAGGCGGCCGTGCGGGAGTACGGGGCGGACGCGGGGCTAGCCTACGACGGCGACGCGGACCGGGTCATCATGGCGGACGGGAACGGCAGCCTCGTGGACGGCGACGCGATTCTGACCATTTGCGGGCGTCACCTGGCTGCCCAGGGCCGGCTGCGCAACCGGGCCGTGGCTGCCACCGTCTACAGCAACCTCGGGCTTAAGCTGGCCCTGCAGGAGGACGGCATCGAGGTGCTGGAGACCGCCCCCGGCGACCGGTACGTGCTGGAAGCTATGCTTGAGCGCGGCCTGGTGCTCGGCGGCGAGCAGTCCGGCCACGTCATCTTCCTCGAGCACAACACGACAGGCGATGGGATTTTGACGGGCCTGCAGGTGCTCAAGGTGATGCGGGAAACCGGGCGCTCCTTGGCCGACCTGGCCGGGCAGATGCCGCGCGTGCCGCAGATTTTGACAAAGGTGGCCGTCCGGGACAAGCGGGCGTTCGCCCACAACGAGCGGGTGCAGGAGGTGATTCGGGAAGCGCAAGCGGAGCTGGGGGCTGCCGGCCGGCTGCTGGTCCGTCCCTCCGGAACGGAGCCGGTCATCCGGATCATGGGCGAAGGTATGGACGACGCCCGTGTCCGGGCAGCCGTGGAACGGATCGCCTCGGTCATCGAGGCGGAACTCGGATAAAGCGCCTGGCCTCAGGCGGGCCTATGGCCCGCCTGAGGTGACGAGGGTGGGGATCTCGGAGTATCGGCGGGTGACCCACGGCCAAGACCGCGGTCGAAAGGGCGCTGACAAAGCCCGTGAGCGATCACGGAGGGAAAACAGCGTCCAGGCGGTCACAATACCACAAAGGAGGTGGTGCCCGGGCCCCACGCGGAAGCGGGAGGGGGCTTCCCGGGGCTGGGCTGGTGCTTGCATGTGCGGAATCGTCGGATACGCGGGGCGTGAGCAGGCCGCGCCCATCCTCCTCGATGGCCTGCAGCGGCTGGAGTACCGGGGCTACGACTCGGCCGGCGCGGCCGTGTGCGACGGGGGCATGATCCAAGTGCGCAAGGCCGCCGGGCGCTTGGAGCGGCTAGCGCAACTTTTGGAAAGTCACCCGGCGGTAGGCGTGACCGGCATTGGGCATACGCGCTGGGCGACCCATGGTCCTCCGGCCGATCACAACGCACATCCCCATGTGGACTGCACGGGCCGGGTGGCGGTGGTCCACAACGGCATCATCGAAAACTACCTGGCGCTGCGGGAGGAGCTCGTCGCCCGTGGCCACCGGTTTTCTTCCGATACCGACACAGAAGTCTTGCCCCATCTGATCGAGGAAAACTACCGGGGCGACCTGCTGGAAGCTGTGCGCCGGAGCCTGGCGCGCCTCAAGGGCTCGTGGGCTATCGCGGTCGTGCACGCGGACGAGCCGGGCCGGCTCATCGTGGCCCGCAAGGATAGCCCGCTGGTGGTGGGCGCTGGCGCAGGTGCCAACTATGCGGCGTCGGACATTCCGGCGATCTTGCCTTATACCCGCTCCGTCTACGTCCTCGAAGACGACGAACTGGCCGTCATCACCGCGGACGGCATCACGTTTTTCGACATTGAAGGTCGTCCCCAGGAAAAGGATGTGCTGCACGTAGAGTGGGACGCAGCTGCCAGCGAGAAAGGCGGCTATGAGCACTTCATGCTCAAGGAAATTCACGAGCAGCCGCGTGCCGTCCGTGATACGCTGGCCGGAAAACTGGATCGGGAGCGGCGGCGAATCGTGTTGCCGGGGGTTTCCCTCGCGCCAGCGTATGTCCGCGCTCTCCGCAAAATCGACGTGTTGGCCATGGGTACGGCCCGCCACGCGGGGCTCGTAGGAAAGCCGGTTCTGGAGCGCTTTGCCAGGATTCCCGTGGAGGTCGACCTGGCGGCTGAATTCCGCTATCGGGACCCGCTGGTGGACCAAGGAACCATGGCTCTCATTATTAGCCAGTCAGGTGAAACC
>LZRQ01000198.1 GCA_002159155.1 Firmicutes bacterium ZCTH02-B6 | reverse complement strand
CTCGTGCACGACACGTTTTCGGCGAAAGCGACGCGCGAACACAACGACAGCAACGTGCTGGCCATGGGCGAGCGGGTGATCGGCCCGGGCCTGGCCGCCGAAATCGTGAAAATCTGGCTGTCCACGCCGTTCTCCGGCGACGAGCGGCACAAACGGCGAATCGACAAGGCGATGGCCCTCGGGGAGAAGCGGCGTCCCTGAAAACGGCGGCGCCGGCGCGACAACATCCTTCTGCGGAAAAGCGGGGAGAGATCGCCATGAACGAAAACGCCGCGACCCAAAACGCCATGCCCCAAAATGACATGCCCAAACGCCCGGTGAACCGCCCTTCGGGCGAAGGCGCCGCGGACGAACGCGCCCCGGCCGGATGCGCCGGGAGCGGCGCGGGAGGAAACGCCGCGGACGAAAGTCTTTCCGTGGCGGAACAGGTGGAACGGGCGGTGCGGGAGCTGGCCGAAGCGGCCGGTCTCGGGAAAGGGCACATTCTCGTCATCGGCGCCAGCACCAGCGAAGTGGCCGGCAGGCGGATCGGCACGGCGGGTTCCACGGCCGTTGCCGAGCAGATCTGGGAAGGCGTGGAGCGGGTGCGCCGGGAGCGCGGGTTTCATGCGGCTTACCAGTGCTGCGAGCATCTGAACCGGGCGCTCGTCGTGGAACGCGAACTGGCGGATGCCGATCCGCGCCTTGTGCGGGTGGCCGCCGTGCCTTATCCGGACGCGGGAGGCGCCATGGCTTCCTGCGCGTACCGCCGCATGGCGAATCCGTGCCTGGTCGAGTCGATCCGGGCCGATGCCGGGCTGGACATCGGGGACACGCTCATCGGAATGCATCTGAAGCCCGTGGCGGTGCCGTTCCGTCCGTCCGTGCCGCGCATCGGCGAGGCCCATCTGACCGCGGCCCGCACGAGGCCGAAATACATCGGCGGCCCGCGGGCGAAATACGCGCTGGAGCCCGAAGGCTGAAAAAGCGGAAACGGCGGCCCGGGCGCGTTCCGCCTTCCGGCCGGCGCGCGGGCTTTTGATGGGATAGATGCGCCGTTCATTTCAAGCAAGGGAAGGAAGAGGAATGATGGAACATTTGCGCAAGCAGGACCCCGAACTGGCGGCGGCGATGCAGCGGGAGCTGGACCGCCAGCGCGGCAACATCGAGCTGATCGCGTCGGAAAACATCGTCAGCCGCGCGGTCATGGAAGCGATGGGGTCGGTGCTGACCAACAAGTACGCCGAAGGGTATCCGGGCAGACGCTACTACGGCGGCTGCGAGTTCGTGGACGTGGCCGAGCGGCTGGCCATCGAGCGGGCCAAGGAGCTCTTCGGCGCCGAGCACGTCAACGTCCAGCCCCACTCGGGTTCCCAGGCCAACCAGGCCGTCTACTTCGCCGCCCTGGAGCCCGGCGACACCGTGATGGGCATGGCGTTGCCGCACGGGGGACACCTCACCCACGGGCACCCCATCAACCTGTCGGGCCGGCTGTACCGGTTTGTGGAGTACGGCGTCGACCGGGAAACCGAGCAAATCGACTACGACGCCCTCGAGGCCCAGGCGCGCGAGGTCCGGCCCAAGATGATCGTGGCCGGCGCCAGCGCCTACCCGCGCATCATCGATTTCGCCCGCCTGAGGGAGATCTGCGACGCGGTCGGCGCGCTGCTCTTTGTGGACATGGCCCATATCGCCGGGCTTGTCGCCGCGGGTCTGCATCCGAGCCCGATCCCGTACGCGGACTATGTGACCACGACCACCCATAAGACGCTGCGCGGGCCGCGGGGCGGGCTTATCTTGTGCAAGGAGAAGTACGCAAAGGACCTGGATCGGGCCGTGTTTCCGGGCGTGCAAGGGGGCCCGTTGATGCACGTCATCGCCGCCAAGGCGGTGGCCTTAAAAGAGGCGCTCACTCCCGAATTCCGGGCGTACCAGGAGCAGATCGTGAACAACGCCCAGGCGCTTGCCCAGGCGCTCAAGGCCCGCGGCTTCCGGCTTATCTCCGGCGGCACCGACAACCACCTCATGCTCGTGGACGTCAAGTCGTCCCGGGGGCTCACGGGCAAGCAGGCGGAGACGCTGCTGGATGAGGTCGGCATCACCGTCAACAAGAACACGATTCCCTTTGACATGGAGAAACCGGCCGTCTGCAGCGGCCTGCGGCTGGGCACGCCCGCGGTGACGACCCGCGGCATGAAGGAAGCCGAGATGGAGGAGATCGCGGACATCATCGACCGGGTGCTCTCGCATCCCGCCGATGAGGCCGTCCACCAGGAGGCGCGGGAGCGGGTAGCCCGCCTGTGCGCGGCGTTCCCGCTCTACGGGGGCGTCTAGACGCAGGCCGCAGGCGCGATGTCCGCCCCGCCGCCGGCGGGGCTTGCCGACGGATAGGCCGGACGGTTTCTGCAACGAGGTCGGTGACCAGGTTGGCGGGCAGGTTGTCCCCTGAAGCGGCCCGCGCCGCCATGCGGGCCAGCACGCTGGAAGGCGCCTTTGCCAGCGCCAGCGACAACGCTGGGGCGTCGTACGTGACCCTCTATGGCCACTCCCTGGGCGCGACCCCCGCGCAGATCGGCCTCCTGGCGGCCTTGCCCAACCTGCTGTCCAACGTGCTGCAGGTGCCCTGGGCGCTTTTGACGGAGCGACTGGGCCGCCGCAAGCAGATCATGATGCTTGGTGCCGTGGGCGGCCGGCTCTTGTGGCTGCCCCTGGTGCTCCTCCCGTGGATCGCCCCGTCGCCCGGCGTCGCGGTGCTGGTGCTCATGCTCGCGGTGTCCCTGCGGGCGGCCGTCGCGGGGATGGCGACGCCCGCGTGGACGTCCCTCATGGCGGATCTAGTGCCGCGACAGGTGCGGGGCGTCTACTTTGCCAACCGCAACTTGCTGGCCAACTTGGCGGGATTGGCCGCGACGCTAGTGGCCGGGTTCCTGGTGCAGCTGGGCGGGGAGCCGGGCGGCTACCAACTGGTGTACGCCTTTGCCGTTGCGGCGGGCATCGCGGCCGGGATTTACATGGCCCAAATGCCCGACCTCCCGTGGCAGGGAGCCCCTGCCGCCGGCGGGGAAACCCGGGGAGAGTCCGGCACCGATCAGGGCGCAGGCAGCGCCCGCAGGACGACCCGCGCCGCCCGGAACCGGTGGCAAACGCTCGCGGCCGTGTTCCGGCAAGAGCCGGTTTTCACCCGCTATTGCTACACCGCCTTTTTGTGGACCTTGGCCGTCAACTTGCCGGCGCCCCTGTTTGCAGTCTACTTCGTGCGGGATCTCGGGGGCCCGGAGGCCATGTGGGGGCTCGTCACCGCCGCCAACTTCCTCTGTACGGTCTTGGCTCAACGTTATTGGGGCTTCCTCTCCCAGCGGCTGGGGGAGAAGCGGATCATGCTGCTCTCCGGTGCCGGTGCCAGCGTCCTGCCCCTGCTCTGGCTGGGGTTGCCGGCGCCCGCGCTGGCTATCGTGGCCAACGGTGTCGGCGGCTTCGTCTGGGCCGGCTACAACCTGGCCAGCTTTAACCTGCTGTTGGCGCTGGCGCCGCCCGTGCGGCGCACGACGTACGTGGCCATCTACAATACCACCATCGGGCTCGGCGCGACGGCAGGTCCCCTATTGGGCGGCTACATCGCCGACGCCGCCGGGATCCCGCTGGTGTTTGTCTTGTCGACCGCCTGCCGCGCCGTAGGCCTGTGGCTGTTTGGCCGCGCGGTGGATACGCCCATGCCGCCCATGACGGCTTCGGACCTGCTGCCCCTCTGGATCAAATGGTGGCGGCAGCTGGGCACCCGGGCCGTCCTGGCGCGCCTGCGCCTGTCGCTGCGCCGCCGGCCGCGGCACCGCAGGGGCGTTGGGACGCGGATGAACGCCCGGACGCGAGGGGAAGCCGGGCGACCGGACGACCAGGGACGGCCGGTATCCGGCGGTCCCGCGGGATGAGCGCCTTGACGGGCTTTGCCTTTGTTGTTACGGTGATCCCATGAGCGGGCAATTCCGCCGGCTGCGGCGCAAGCGCTCGCTCGATCCGCCATTGTTGTTCGGGCTTGAGCCCGAGTGCAAGCTCAACCGCTGGACAAGCCCGGCCGCATAAGGCCGGCCCGGGCAGGGAGGCCTGTATCGTGCTGGACATCAAGCTGATCCGTACCGATCCGGACAAGGTGCGGGAGGCCATGCGCCGCCGCGGCAGCGAGGCGCCCATCGACGAGGTGCTCGCCCTGGACGAGCGCCGCCGGGCGCTGGTCACCGAGGTGGAGCAGCTCAAAGCCCGCCGCAACCAGGTTTCCGAGGAGGTGGCCCGGGCCAAGCGGGCTGGCCAAGACGCCTCTGAGATCATCGCGGCCATGCGGGAGGTCAGCGACCGGATCAAGGCGCTGGACGACGAGATCCGGGACGTAGAGGACCGGCTCCACCAACTGTTGCTGGTCATCCCCAACATCCCCCACGAGTCGGTGCCTTTTGGGGAGAGCGACGCCGACAACGTGGAGGTGCGCCGCTGGGGCCAACCGCGCCGGTTTGACTTTGAGCCCAAGGCCCACTGGGACATCGGCACCCGGCTGGGCATCTTGGACTTTGAGCGGGCCGCCAAAGTGGCCGGGGCGCGTTTCACCGTCTACAAGGGCGCGGGGGCGCGGCTGGAGCGGGCGCTCATCAACTTCATGCTGGACGTTCACACCCAGGAGCACGGGTATACCGAGATCTTGCCGCCTTTCCTGGCCAATACCGACAGCATGACCGGAACGGGCCAGCTGCCCAAGTTCGCCGAGGACATGTTCCACTGCGAGGGGACGGACCTGTACATGATCCCCACGGCGGAGGTTCCCGTCACCAACTTGCACCGGGACGAGATCCTCGACGGCGATCGGCTGCCCATCTACTATGTGGCCTATTCCGCCTGCTTCCGGGCGGAAGCCGGGGCGCACGGGCGCGACACCCGCGGCCTCATCCGGCAGCACCAGTTTAACAAGGTGGAGCTCGTCAAGTTTGTGCGGCCCGAAGACTCCTACGACGAACTCGAGAAGCTGGTGGCCGACGCCGAAGACATCCTGCGGCGCCTGGGGCTGCCGTACCGGGTCAGCATGATGTGCACGGCTGACGTGGGGTTTGCCGCGGCCAAGAAGTACGACCCCGAGGTGTGGATGCCGAGCTACGGCCGGTACGTGGAGATCTCCTCGTGCAGCAACTTCGAGGACTTCCAGGCCCGGCGGGCCAACATCCGCTTCCGCCGCAACCCCAAGACCAAGCCGGAGTACGTGCACACCCTCAACGGCTCGGGCCTCGCGGTCGGGCGCACGCTGGCGGCGATTCTCGAAAACTACCAGAATGAGGACGGCAGCGTCACCATTCCCGAGGCGCTCCGGCCGTACATGGGCGGCATGACCCGCATCGAGCCCGAAGCTTGACGCCGCCTGCACGCGGCGGGCCTTAGAAAAGCGGACCGGGGCTCCGGGCGCCTGCTGCTGGCGTCCGGAGCCCCGGTCTTTTCGCTGGCGGAAGGGGTGGGATTTGAACCCACGGGGCTCATCACCCTGCGGTTTTCAAGACCGCTGCCTTCGGCCGCTCGGCCACCCTTCCGCGCCCGATGGTCCACAGGCACGAATCCGTGCGCACTGGCATTTTACCGCGAGCGACCCCTTTGTGTCCACCGTGCCCGATGCTCACCACGGTCGCCGCAACCGGGCGAGCCGGTCCGGTTTCCACCCTTCCCTTCGAATCGCGCCGGCTGGCGCGGGCAATGCTAGCGGTGCCGAGCGGCCAAGGGGCCAAGCGGCGGCGCAAGGGGCCCAACGGGCATGCGGCCGACTACGGCCAACCGGCGAGCCCGTGGACGGCGGGGAGGACATGGACAAGCGGCGACTGCTGCACATCGCGATTTTGGGCGCCGTGCCCTTCATTATGGTCCTGGGCAACTCCATGCTCATCCCCGTGCTTCCCCAGCTCGAGGCGGCCATGGAGCTGAGCCAGCTTCAGGTGGCCCTCCTGATCACGTTGTTTTCCGCTCCCGCCGCCGTCGTCATCCCCTTTGCCGGCATTATTTCTGACCATATCGGCCGGCGCAAAGTGATCGCCCCGGCCCTGTTGACCTACGGCGTGGGCGGCCTGATCGCCGGCGGGGCCGCGGTGCTCATGCG
>LZRQ01000197.1 GCA_002159155.1 Firmicutes bacterium ZCTH02-B6 | reverse complement strand
CGTGAGGGAGCGCGGCGGGTTTGGTGCGAGGGGGTGGGTCAGACTAGCGGCCGCAATGTTGGCGGTCGTGCTGCTTTGCGGTTCGCTGGCTGCGGCGCAGGCGCTGCCGGACCCGCTACAGGCCACCGTGGAAGAGCAGCTGCGTCATCTGGACACTACCGAGCTAGATGCCTGGCTTGCGGGCCTTGACGATGAGCTGCGGCGGCAGCTTCCGTTCCGCAGCGTGCGCGAGCTGTTGCTCGACCCGGCCGGCGGCCTGCGGCTGGATCCGGTCGCGATGGCTAGGGATTGGTTGCAATACCTCGTGGGAGAGGTCGTGGTCCAATCGCGCCTGCTTGCCCAGCTGGTCGTGGCGGCGGTGCTGTGCGCGCTCTTGCAAAACGTCGCCGGGTCGTGGTCCCGCGCCGCTACAGAGTTTGGCTTTTTGGTCGCTTACATGGTGGTCATCTTTTTGGGACTGCAGAGCTTCGCCATTGCCAGCGGTATCGGCCGGGAAACGCTGGGCGACATGAGCAGCTTTATGTTGGCGCTGCTGCCGCTTTTGTCGACCCTTTTGGCCGCGGTGGGGGCGTTGTCCAGCGCCGCGCTGTTCCACCCGCTGCTGATCACTTCCGTGACGTTGGTGGTCAATACGGTCGACCGGGTGGTGCTGCCCCTGTTGTTTCTCGCAGCGGCGGTAGGTGTTGCTGGCCACGTGGTGTCCGAATTTCCCTTGTCGCGCCTTGCGGGCTTATTGCGCCACGGGGCGGTGACGGTGCTCGGTTTGGGCTTCACCCTCTTCCTCGGGGTGATGGTTCTGCGGGGTGCCATCGCACCTGTGGCTGATGGTGTCGCCCTGCGGGCAGCCAAGTTTTTGGCGGGCACCTTTATCCCGGTCGTGGGCGGCATGATGTCCGATGCGGTGGAAGTGGTCGTGGGCGGATCGCTCCTGCTCAAAAACGCCCTCGGGGTATTGGGCCTTGTCGCGCTGACGTTGATGCTAGCCTTCCCTCTGGCCAAGATTTTGGCTCTGGTGGTAATCTACCGGGTGGCGACGGCCCTGGTACAGCCCATCAGCGACACGCGGCTCGTGGACGCTCTTGGAACCTTGGCGGACGCGCTGACGGTGCTCATGAGCTCGGTGGCAACGGTCGCGCTGATGTTTTTCGTCGGTATTCTGGTGGTCGTCGGCGTCGGCAACCTGGCGGCGGTGGTCCGGTGAGCGGGCCCGCCGCTCCGGGGGAGGCGGTGCGGATGGCGTGGCTGGCAGACGCGGTGCGCGGGATCATCATCGTGGTGTTCTTCGTGCACATCGTACAGCTGCTTCTGCCCGAATCGGCCATGCGCGGCTATACGCGGTTCGTCCTGGGGCTACTCGTGATCGCCGCCATCCTTTCACCCGTTCTGGCCGTCTTCAACCTGGACTACGACCTGCAGCGGCGCCTGTTTGGCATGGGGTCATCGGGGGGCGCAGCGTCTTTCGCATCGGTCCCGGAGTTCGACGCCGGAGGTGCGGGTTACCCCGGTGGGCCGGTGGCGGCCGGGCAGGCGCTGGCGGCGGCAGCGTTGCGGCGGCTCAATGACGCGACCGAGAACCGCTGGGCGCAGCAAGTGGCCAGTGTGGCGGCGCTGGCAGGCGGCGTGGAACCCGCCAATGTGGAGGTACACCTCGGGACCGGGGGAGAGCCTGTGGAGATAAGGGCCATCATCCAGGTTCCGGCGACGGGCACGCCGGAGGGGCTGCGGACTGCACCGCTGGACCCTGAGCGCATCCGGCGCATCGTGGCGCAGTTTTTCGGCCTGTCGCTGGAGCAGGTGGAAGTCCGGGTCAGGTCGTTGTGAGGGGGCGTGTCCGTGGGCAAGCTGTCGGAGTCGTGGAGCCGCTGGTTCCGAGAGGGCGGCGGGGGGCGCTGGCCCCGCCTGCCTGAGGGTCAGGCCCAATTCACCCGCTACCTCATCCTGCTTTTGGCCTTGGGCGTCCTCCTGATGACCTTAAACCCGAGGGAGGCGCGGGACACGGCAGGGCGCTCCGATTCTCCGGCTCTTCCCGATACCGCTGTGCCGGCCTCCGCATCAGGTTCCCTGGCCGCCGCGTACGCCCGGGAGCTCGAGTCGCTGGTGCGCGAGGCGCTCCTCCAAATTCACGGGGTCAACCGCGTCCACGTGAGCATCACGCTGGCGGCTAGTACCGAGAAGGTCTTGGCCGAGCAGTCCAGCCGCGAACGCCGCGTGAGTGAGGAGCCCGCCCAGGGGGCGCCCCGCACCGTCATCGAGGAGCGGCATACGGCGCAACCGGTACTTTTGCGGCGGGACCAAGGCAGGCAGGAGGAGGCCCTGGTGATGCTAGAACGCATGCCGCCCATTCAGGGAGTCGTCGTAGTGGCTGACGCCGCCGCGGACAGCCGCCTGCGCTGGGAAATTAGCCGCGCCGTTGCTACCTTGCTGGGTGTGCCGGCCTACAAGGTATACGTCTTGGCACAAGTCCCTTGAACGGGTGTAAGGGCGCCCGTACGAGCAACAAAGCGGCACGTAGGAACCCACAAGGAGGAGATGCTCGATGGCAGTCCACGCGACGATGAGCCGCCGGCCAGAGGGACGAGTTCGCTTTTTTGTCTGGTCCCGGCCCCAATGGACGATGGCCCTCCTGGTCATCGCACTGGCGGCGCTCGGAGCCTGGCGAGCGGCGGAGCTGGAGCGGGCCCGCCAGGCGGTGGGGACGGTTGAGGAGGCGGTGGTTCCGGTCCTTGCCGTGGTGCCGCCGGAGGAGGCAGTCGAGGTGGAACCGGCGGCGGCACCGGTGGTGGCGGTTGCCCCCGTGCGGGCCGATCCGCTGGCGGACTTTCGGCTGGAACGGGAGCGATTGCGCTCACGGCAGCTCGATTTGTTGCAGGCCATCGCGGTAGACCCGGCAGCCAGCGAGGAACGGCGCCGCGAGGCCCAGCAGAGACTGCTGGCGCTGTGGGAGATGGAAGCCAGAGAAGCGCAGATTGAAAACTTGCTGCGCGCGCAAGGCATCGAGGCGGTGGCGGTCGTGGCCGAGACAGGTGCCTACGTGGTAGTGGACACGGTGCTGGACGCCGCCCAAGCGGCGCGCATAGGCGAGCTGGCCAGCCGCCTGGCGGGGGTGCGCCGGGAGGCGGTGAGCATCGTTGACGCCGCATCCGGGGGAAGGTAAGATTACAAGGAAGGACTTCCCTAGGAGGACTTCCTAAAGGAGGCAGCTTCCAAGGAGGCAGGGCCTTTGAACCTCGAATCCATCAAGGAATTGATCGAACTTATCTCTAAGAGCGCCATCGACGAATTTGAGCTGGAAGCCGAAGGCTTTAAGGTGGCCATGCGCAAGTTGAGCGCTGCCGTCCGGCCCGCGCCCGTCACCGTTCAGGCGGAGCCGGCGCCCGCGCCCGCTGCCCCAGCCCCTGCGGCCGAGAGCAAGGCGCCCGCCAAGGACGATCGCTTCGTTCAGATCACGGCGCCGATGGTGGGCACCTTTTACCGCGCCCCGGCTCCCGATGCGGAGCCTTACGTCAAGGTGGGTGACATCGTCGAGGTCGGCCAAACCTTGTGCATCATCGAAGCCATGAAACTCATGAACGAGATCGAGTCCGAAGTACGCGGGCGGGTGACGGAAATCCTCGTGGAAAACGCACAGCCCGTGGAGTACGGCCAGCCGCTCTTTGTGCTGGAGAAGCTGTAAGGCCGGCTGCGGGGGGACAAGCCTTTGTTTGAAAAGGTACTGATCGCCAACCGGGGGGAGATCGCCTGCCGCATTATCCGCGCCTGCCGGGAGCTGGGCATCCGCACGGTGGCTATCTATTCGGAGGCGGACAGGGATGCGCTGCATGTGAGGCTGGCGGACGAAGCCTACTGCGTGGGCCCCGCGCCGTCGGCCAAGAGTTACCTCAATATCCCCAACATCATGAGTACGGCCGTGTTGGCCGGCGTCGACGCGATCCACCCCGGCTACGGCTATTTGGCCGAGCAAGCCCATTTTGCCGAGATCTGCGAATCCCACGGGATCAAGTTCATCGGCCCGGCGGCCCACAGCATCGAGCGCATGGGGGACAAGGCCGCGGCCCGCGAGACGGTGCGGCAGGTCGGCGTGCCGACGCTGCCCGGCAGCAACGGCCCGGTGACGGTGGACGCCGAGGCGTTGGCCATCTCGGAGGAGATCGGGTTTCCCGTTCTGATTAAGGCGGCGGCAGGCGGTGGCGGGAAGGGCATGCGCGTTGCCGCAAGCCGCGACGAGCTCGGGAAGGCGCTGCAGATTGCCCGCACTGAGGCGGAAGCTGCCTTTGGCAGCCCGGCGGTGTACATCGAGAAGTACGTGGAACAGCCGCGCCACGTGGAAATCCAGGTGCTCGCGGACGAGTACGGCCACATTATCCACCTCGGCGAACGGGAATGCTCCATCCAGCGGCGTCACCAGAAGCTGATCGAAGAATGCCCTTCACCGGCCGTGACGCCCGAGCTCCGACAGCGCATGGGAGAAGCGGCGGTGCGAGCCGCCCAGGCGGTCAACTACGCCAACGCTGGCACGGTGGAGTTTCTCCTGGACCGCGACGGGAACTTCTATTTCCTGGAGATGAACACGCGCATTCAGGTCGAGCATCCGGTGACCGAGGCGGTGACCGGTATTGACCTGGTCAAGCAGCAGATCCTGATCGCCATGGGTGAGCCTTTGCCGTGGCGGCAGGAGGACGTTACCTGGCGCGGCCATGCGATCGAGTTCCGGATCAACGCCGAGGACCCGGCGCGCAACTTCATGCCGTCGCCGGGGCGCATTACGCTGCTTGTGCCGCCCGGCGGCCCGGGGGTGCGGTTTGACAGTGGCGCTTACAGCGGCTATGCCATCCCACCCTACTACGATCCGATGTTTGCCAAGTTGATTGTGCATGGACGGGATCGTGAAGAAGCCATCGGACGGGCCCAGGCGGCCCTGATGGATCTGGTCGTGGAGGGCGTACGCACCAACGTGGAGTTCCACTTGCGCGTCGTCGAAGACGAGGCGTTCCAACGGGGCGATTTATCGACCGATTTCATCGAACGGCGGCGATTGCTTGCGGCCTCATGATGGGTGGAGGTGCCAGAGCCAATGGCGGAGACGGAACGGACCGAGTTGGGCGAACTGCGAATCGCCAACGAAGTGGTGGCAATCATCGCAGGCCTGGCGGCCACGGAAGTGCAGGGCGTGGCGGGGATGAGCGGCGGCATCGCAGGCGGCATCGCGGAGATGCTCGGCCGCAAGAACCTCTCCAAGGGTGTAAAGGTGGAAGTGGGCGAGGAGCAGGCGGCCGTTGACCTCTTTGTGGTCGTGGACTACGGTGTGCACATTCCCACGGTGGCCTGGAATATCCAAGAGAACGTCAAGCGAGCCATCGAGAGCATGACTGGGCTGCAAGTGGTGGAGGTCAACGTCCACGTCCAGGGAGTACACTTCCCACTGCCCAGCAGCGAGGAAAAGAATGAGGAACCGAGGGTGCGCTGAACGATGAGTTTGGTGGAGCGGCTGGTGGCGAGCCTGACGGCCATCATCACCCTGGCGGCTGGCGTGGCGGGGCTGGCGTTGGTGAGCGGCTGGAACGGGATGCCGTGGCTGTTTGACCTCGTAGCGGCCGCAAGGGGCCCCGCGCGCCTGGAGATGGGGCTCGCTGCGCTGCTCCTGGTGGGACTGGCTCTCTACCTGCTGTTGCAGGTGTGGCAGCGAGAGCGACCGCCGGACTCGTTGCGCCAGACGACGCAACTCGGGGACGTGAGCATCTCCCTGCGGGCGGTGGAGTCGTTGGTGTACCGGGCCGCCCAGCAGGTTAAGGGAATCTCTGACGTGGACGTGGAAGTGGCCGCCGCCGGCGAGGAGTTGCATATCGACCTGTCGCTGCTGGTGGTGCCTGATTTGCGCGTCCCGGATGTGACCCGTGAGGTGCAGGAGCGGGTTGAGGCATACGTGCGGGAAACCGTGGGCGTGCCGGTGAACCGGGTGAGCGTCGAGGTACGCAACATCGCCCGCGAATCCCGTTCCCGGGTGGAGTAAGGGGCAGAGGTCATGCAGCTGGACTGGGAGCGGTTCGTCAGTTTCCTGTTGGTACACCGCGGCAAGATTCTCGGTGGTATCCTGGGCCTGCTTTTCGGCTGGCTGACGATCCGCTACGGGTTGTGGCGGGCGCTGGTGTTTGCCGCGTTTGTCCTGGCCGGGTTATGGATCGGAGCGGTGCTCGAC
>LZRQ01000196.1 GCA_002159155.1 Firmicutes bacterium ZCTH02-B6 | reverse complement strand
GCGGGGAAGTACGGTTCTGCTGGGATCTGGTGCGACGGGTGGAGAACGAGCCCGCGGGCTGTGCCGTACACGTCGGGTGGCCGCCCCGCTGCCACGGCCGCCGCCAGCTGCCCGCGCGCCTCTTCGGGCTCGAGTACGCTGTAGCTTATCCGGACGTTGGGCCAGCGCTGCTGAAACTCGGCGACGGCCTCGGCCAGCACGTCCTGTTGGCTCCTGGGCGCCCAGGGCACGATGATCGCTTCGTCCCAGACCACTAACTCGTAAGTGCGCTCCGGGTTGATCCGCGCCTTGGAATTGATGGTCAGCCCCGCGGCGTCAAAGCGGGGGGCGAAAAACAGCAGCCAGCCGGTCAAGCCCGCGGCCGTTGCGGTCGCCGCGCCCAAGACCCCCATGAGCAGCCGCTGCCAGAGCCGACCCGGCACCGTCTTCCGCCCCCTTCATTGGCTAACAATACGGGCCGCAGCGCGATGGTATGCGGCGGCATATCCGCCCCAGGTCGTCCCATACATTGACGATGGAAAGGATGGGTCGCCGTGGTTCTTTTCCGGTGGACGTGGCTCCGGTTGCGCCTGCGGTTGCTGCGGCTGGGGCGGATAGCCCGACGCGTCTTGTCCCCGCCCGCCCGCCAGGTGCTGGCGTTTTGGCTAGTACTCGCTGCGGGCACGGGACTGCTGGCGGTGAATCGTGCCTACCCGGGCGCATGGGCGCGGCTCGCGGACACGATCACCAGCGTGTGGAAGGGGGCAGCCGCGGGGGCGGGTCAGCTGCTTCCGAACTTGGTTGACTGGGCCGAGGCACAGGGGCGACTGGGAGAAGCCGCCCTGCGGCAAGGGCTACCCATGACGGTGTGGGAGACAGGCCTCGAGCCCCCGCCGCCGCCCGATTGGCGGCGGGAGGTGCGGGCGCTGGTTTATGCTTTGACCCGCTACGATTTGGGAAGCCCGCAGACGCTACTGGAAGCCGCCATCCCGGGGTTCGCCATGTACAGCCAGGAGCAGCGGCGAGGCCTTGGACAGCCGTCCGGGCCGGGCCAACCGCAGATGAACCTCGTGGACGCGGGTGACCCCCTAGTCATTGTCGCGCGGGATGCGGCCGACTCGTCGGTCCGGCTGCGCGAGCCCGAATCCTTGGTGCGGCCGCCGCCGGTGCCCGGACCGGAAGGGCCTGCGCCGCCTTTGCCCCCGGAGGCGACTCCCGCGCCGCAGGCGCCTCCCCCTGGCCCTGCCGGACCAGCCCCGGGCCCTCACGCGCCGGGGCCGGTGCAGCCCGAGGATCGGAGTGCCTTCGCTGAACCAGCTGTTCCGCTTGACTGGCGGGAGCGCCTGCGCGCCGTGCAGTGGGGCGAGGGGTGCCGGATCCTGATCTACCACACTCACACGTCGGAAACGTACCGCACCGGGTCGTTTGCCCCGGCCCGCGCTGACGCTTATCACATTTGGAACACGACCGAGACGGGGATCGTCGAGGTCGGAAGAGCGCTGCGGCGTCGCCTGGAGGAAGTGTACGGGATTCCGGTTTGTCACGCGCTCGACATTCACGACTGGCCTTCGCACCCCAGGGCGTACATTGAAGCGCGCGACACCGTCCAGCAGGTGCTGGCCCGCAATCCCAACGTTGAGATCGTGTTGGACGTCCACCGGGACGCCCCCGAGGGCTTGGTCGCGACGGTGGCCGGGCAACCGGTCGCCCAGGTGGCGCTGGTGGTCGGGACCAATGCCGCGATGCACCCGGGCTGGCGAGCCAACCTCGCTTTTGCACAGCAGTTGGCCGCGCGCATTCAAGCCCGCTGGCCGGGCGTGTTCCGGCGGGTCATCGAGCGGCCGGATTCCCGCCTTAACCAGGACCTTCACCCGCGGGCGGTGCTGGTGGAGGTCGGATCTTACGACAACCACCTGGATGAGGCGTTGAGAACGGCGGAGCTATTGGCCGACGTACTGGCGGAAATGCTGGCGGAAATTATAGGGAGCGATGCGGACGCCGGCACCGGTGGGGTCCGCTAGGACGAGCGGCGGGCCATGCGGCGAAACGCAGCCAGCACCAGCTGCAGCTCCTCCATGCGCAGGAGCACAGCCACGAGCCCGTATACGAGGACCCCGGCCGCCATGCCGGCGAGCACTTGCACCAGCCGGCCACTGGTCAGAGCCAGATCCACCCGGGTGCCGGCCAGGTTGGCAGCCGCCCTGGCTGCCGGGAACATGACGGCGGAGCCCAAGGCCGCCCGCCCAAACGTGGACGCAAGGGCCCGCAGGTCCAGCCGGCGGCCGAGTTTAGGCCGCAGCAATGCAAGCTGGGCGCTCATCTGCACGATGGCGGCGGCGGAGAAAGCCAGCGCCAAACCGCCGTGGAGCAGGTTCGTCCAGCGCAGGAGCGCCAGGCTGAGGCCCGTGTTGGTCACGACGGTCAACAAGCCGATCTTCACCGGTGTCACCGTGTCCTGCAGCGAATAAAAGGCGCGGGTCAGCACCTGGACCGTGGAGAGGGCAAAGACGCCGGCGCCGAAAAACCAGAGGGCGTAGGCCGTCGTCGCGGTGTCCTCGGGCCCGAAGGCACCCACCTCAAACAGGAGGCGCACGATAGGCTCGCCCAAGGCTACGAGCCCCGCCGCGGAGGGCACCGTCACGAAGAGCACCGTGCGGAGGCCCGTGCCCAAGGTCCGGCTGAATTCCTGCCAGTCCCCGAGGGCCGCTAGGCGCGCCATGACCGGGAAAATCACCATGGACATGCCCATGCCGAATACCCCCAGCGGCAGCTGGATGAGGCGGTTGGCGAGGTTGAGGGCCGTGATGTGGCCTTCCGCCAAGGTGGAGGCCAGCGCCGTGAGGATGATGGTGTTGAGCTGCACGATTGAGAGCCCGATGATGGTCGGGATCATCAGCCGGACCACTTTCAAAAGGCCAGGATGGCGCAGCTGGATCCTCCACGGAAACCGGCGGGCGCTGCGGGCGACGAATGGCGCCTGGATCAAGAAGTTGCCCACGGCGCCGGCCACTGTGCCCACCGCCATCCCCATGATGCCCATCACCGGCCCGAGGAGGTATGCCCCCACGGTGATCGCGATGTTGTAAACGATGGGCCCCAGCAGGGGCACCGCAAAGCGCTGGTATGCGTTGTGGACGCCCATCCCGACGCCTGCCAGCGCCGTGAAGAGCACCGCCGGGAACATGACCCGCATGAGCACGACCAACAGGTCCCGTTGCGCACCGGTGAAACCCGGCGCCACCACGGGCGCCAGCCACGGCGAAAAGATGACGCCCAGCACAGTCAACAGTATGAGGCCGCCGCTGACCAGGGTGATGAACGTTGCGGCCATGCGCCACGCGTCGTCCTCTTGGCCCCGGGCGAGGTAGCTGCTGAAGACCGGGATAAACGCCGAACTGATCGCGCCGCCGACCAGGAGGAAGTACATCAAATCCGGGATGTTGAATGCGGCACGGAAGGCGTCGGTTTCCCACGACAGGCCGAAGACGTCGGCGATGGCCCGCTCGCGGATGAATCCCAGCAGGCGCGAGATGAGGATGAGGAGCATGACGATGCCGGCGTTACGGGCGACGGTGCGGGAACTGGACATGCGCTTTCCTCCACAGCAACCAAAGACGAGAGCTTCGCTCCGGCGACGTGGGTTCCTGGTGTGCTCCACGATATTTTTGCTATAATGGGGCCATGCATCAGCGGCGGATACGCAACTTCTGCATCATCGCCCACATTGATCACGGCAAATCGACCTTGGCGGATCGGCTCCTGGAGCGGACGGGCGCCTTGTCCCAGCGGGAGATGAAGGAGCAGATCCTGGATTCCATGGATCTCGAGCGGGAGCGAGGCATCACCATCAAGCTCACGGCCGTCCGCCTGCCGTACCGGGCGCGCGACGGCGAGGAGTACGTTCTCAACCTGATTGACACCCCGGGCCACGTGGACTTTTCCTACGAGGTTTCCCGCAGCCTGGCGGCGTGCGATGGCGCGCTTCTCCTGGTCGACGCTACCCAGGGCGTCGAAGCGCAGACGCTGGCCAACTGCTACTTGGCCCTGGAGCACGATCTCGAGATCATCCCGGTGGTCAACAAAATCGATTTGCCCAACGCGGAGCCTGAACGGGTGCTGCGGGAAATCCAAGAGGTCATCGGTCTTGACCCTTCCACCGCCATCCTAGCCAGCGCCAAGACGGGGCAGGGCGTCGACGAGATCCTGGAAGCCATCATCCAGCGCATCCCGCCGCCCAAGGGCGATCCGGAGTCGCCGCTGCGGGCCCTGATTTTTGACTCCCACTTTGACGCCTACCGTGGGGTCGTCGCTTACGTGCGCATCGTCGACGGCACCGTGCGGCCGGGCATGCGGATCAAGCTGATGAGCACGGGCAAGACCTTTGAAGTCGACGAGGTGGGGGTGTTCCGCCCCGAAGCGCACCCGGTGTCCCAGCTCACGGCGGGCGAGGTCGGGTTTCTCACGGCTACCATCCGCAACGTGCGGGATACCCGCATTGGCGACACGATTACCGAGGCCGATCGGCCGGCCGCCGAGCCTCTGCCCGGGTATCGTCCGGTGAAACCGATGGTGTTCTGTGGGTTGTACCCGGTAGAAAACGAGGAGTTCGCCGATTTGCGGGAGGCGTTGGAGAAGCTGCAGCTCAACGACGCGGCGCTGACGTTTGAGGCTGAGACTTCCAATGCCTTGGGCTTCGGTTTCCGCTGCGGGTTCCTCGGTCTGTTGCACATGGAAATCGTCCAGGAGCGGCTCGAGCGCGAGTTCGGGCTTAACCTCATCACGACCGCGCCCAGCGTCGTCTACCGGGTCGTGCTGACCAACGGTGAGGTCGTGGAGGTGGACAACCCAGCCAAGTTCCCAGAGCCCCAGTACATCGATCACGTGCAGGAGCCCTACGTGCGGGCGACCATCATGACGCCGGCCGAGTACGTGGGCGCGCTGATGGAGCTGTGCCAGGAACGGCGCGGCACCTTCATCAACATGGAGTATACGACGCCCGAGCGGGTCCAGCTCATCTATGAGCTGCCGTTGAGCGAAATTTTGCTGGACTTCTTTGACCGGCTCAAGACGCGTAGCCGGGGGTACGCGTCACTGGACTACGAGCTCATCGGCTATCGTGAAAGCGATCTCGTCAAGATGGACATCCTTCTCCTCGGCGATCCCGTGGATGCGTTGTCCTGCATTGTACACCGGGACAAGGCGTACGCGCGCGGGCGGCAGCTTGTGGAGAAGCTGAGGGAAGTCATCCCGCGCCAGCTGTTCGAGGTGCCGATCCAGGCCGCCATCGGCCGCAAGGTCATCGCTCGCGAAACCGTCAAAGCCCTGCGCAAGGACGTCCTAGCCAAATGCTACGGCGGCGACGTCACCCGCAAGCGCAAGCTTTTGGAAAAGCAAAAGGAAGGCAAGAAGCGCATGAAACAGCTGGGCCGGGTGGAGGTGCCGCAGGAGGCCTTTATGGCCGTGCTGCGGATCGACTGAGCATGCGGGGCTTGTATGTTCACGTCCCGTTTTGCGAAAAGCGGTGCCACTACTGCGACTTCAACACGTACCTGCTGCGCGAGGGCGGGGTCGACGCGTATCTCGAAGCTCTGGCGCGGGAGGCGGCGCTGTACGCGGCCCGGGACGATGTCTCTGGGGTAGAGTTTGACACCCTCTATATCGGCGGCGGGACGCCGACCGCCCTTGGTCCCGCTCAGCTGGAGCGTCTCTTTGCCGCCCTGGCACCGCTGCGGCTTCGACCCGGCGCCGAGGTCACAGTGGAAGCCAACCCAGGCACGCTGACGGACGCGCGCCTAGACGCCCTGTTAGCAGGCGGGGCCAACCGCATCAGTCTTGGCGTGCAAAGCCTCAACGACCAGCTGCTGGTGCGCCTCGGGCGCATCCACACCGCTCGGCACGCGGCCGACTGTTACGAGCGCGCCCGCCTACGGGGATTTGCCAACATCAACATCGACCTCATGTTTGCCTTGCCCGGGCAAGACTTGGACGACTGGCGGCGGACGCTCCGGGAGATCATCGCCTGGAATCCGGAACACATTTCCTGCTATAGCCTCATCATCGAGGAAGGCACGCCTTTCGGCGAGCTGTACGCCCAAAATGCCCTGCAACTGCCCGGCGAGGAGGCGGAGCTGGCCATGTTCCGGCACGCCATCGACGCTTTGGGCAAGGCCGGCTACGAGCATTACGAGATCTCAAACTGGGCGCGGCCAGGGTACGCGTCGCAGCACAACCGCATTTACTGGCTCAACGGCGAGTGGCTTGGCCTCGGTCCCGGGGCCCACTCGCAGTGGCGGGG